>CALXIC010000209.1 GCA_944388265.1 uncultured Clostridia bacterium
GATAACGAAACCAAGCACTACGATGCCGCCAACGAATCGGTGCAGCAGCTTTTTGTCAAGCACCTCAAACAGGAATTCGATACCTGCGAGGCGATGAATCAGGCGTTTGGGCTGGATTATTGGTCGAACCGCATCAATGCGTGGGAGGATTTCCCCGACGTGCGCGGCACCATCAACGGCAGTCTGGCGGCGGAATTTGAAAAATTCCAGCGCGGCTTGGTCACCGAGTTTTTGGCATGGCAGGCAAAGATCGTGCGCGAATATCTGCGCGACGATCAATTTATCACCCACAATTTTGATTTTGAATGGCACGGCTACTCTTACGGTATCCAGCCCGACGTCAACCACTTTGATGCTGCCGGCTGCCTGGATATTGCGGGATGCGATATTTATCACCCCACGCAGGATGATCTGACCGGAAAAGAAATCGCTATGGGCGGCGATTTGATGCGTGCGCTCAAGGGCGGAAATTATTTTATTCTGGAAACGGAAGCACAGGGATTCCCCATGTGGACCCCTTACGACGGGCAGCTTCGCCTGCAGGCATTTTCGCATTTGGGAAGCGGCGCCAATATGGTGGAATATTGGCACTGGCATTCCATTCACAATTCGATGGAAACCTATTGGCGCGGTGTGCTCAGCCATGATTTTGCGGAAAACGCCACCTATCGGGAAGCGATGACCATCGGCGCGGAAATGAAAGCGCTCTCCCCGCATTTGGTGAATTTGAAAAAACAAAACCGCGTGGCCATTGTGGTCAGCAATGAATCGCTGACGGCGCTCAAATATTTTCCGATCGATGTACGAAATCCTGATGCGCTGAGTTACAACGATGTGATGCGCTGGTGCTACGATGCGCTGTATGAATTGAATGTGGAAGTGGATTTCCTCTTCCCGCAGCAGATGGAAGCACTGAATCGCTACGATGTCGTGGTTGTTCCGGCACTTTACTCGGCGCCGGAATCGATGCTTCAGGCGTTGGCGGATTATGCCAAACGGGGCGGGGAACTGGTCGTTACCTTTAAGAGCGGGTACACCGATGAATATGTAAAGGTGTATCACGACACCCAGCCCCACATCCTTTGCGAAGCCTTGGGCATCGAATATAACCAGTTTACCTATCCGAACAAAGTGTATTTGAATGGAGAAACGCTCCCCCACAGCGCAGTGGAAGGCTGGATGGAATTGGTCACGCCGAAGGGTGCTGACGTACTGGCCTCCTACGATCACTACAACTGGAAGCGCTATGCGGCCATCACCGAACACGCATATGGCAGCGGTATGGCGACCTATTTGGCGTGCAAGTGCTCCAAAGAAGCGCTGCGGGAAGTATTTGTCCGCATCCTCAAACGTGCAGGGCTGTACGGTCCGCAGCAGGAAATCGCCCTTCCGGTCAAGGTAAAACAAGGGATCAACGAAGCGGGCCATCGGGTCGCGTTTTACTATAACTACTCCGAACAGCCGCAGACGGTCCCGGCATTGTTTGGCGGAACCGAACTGACGCAAAAGCAATCGGTTGCAGAACAGGAACGGTTGACGTTAGAACCGTGGAACTTCTTGATTGTAGAAGAGGCTTAAGAAAAAAATCCCAGCGCGGTGCGCTGGGATTTTTGTGCATTTTCAGAAAATCTTCATTGGTTCTTACATGGACATGGAAAACGAAGTGTGCTATAATAATAAATAAGGAAAACAGCAAAAAATTTAGATAGAAAAGGGGAATGTTTATGAAAACCTGTCCGAATTGTCATGCTGCATTTGATGATACCGTGTCGTTTTGCTCCATTTGCGGCAAACCGTTGGAAGAAACGCCGGTTCAAGAAGATGTAAACCCGGTTGAAGCTGCACCGCAGCCGGAAGCACAGCCGCAGGCGGATGTTTCGGCAAATCAGCAGCCGGAAATGAACGCTTCGTATGGCCAGCCGAATGCTACGTACGATCAGCCGAATATGCAGCAGCCTTATGGTCAGCAGGCATCCTATGACCAGCAGCCGCCCTATCAGGCCAATTATCAGTATCAGCAGCCTGGTTACACCCAGCAGCCCTATACGCCTCCGGTGATGCCGTATGACCATACCGCAGAATTTACGGCGGAGGACATTTCCAAAAACAAAGTGCTTGCGATGGTCGCTTATCTGCTCGGTATTTTTGGCATCATTGTCGCGCTGCTCGCCATGCACGAATCGGATTATGTGGGCTTTCATGTGCGTCAGTCGCTGAAAATGACGGTGGTGGAAGCACTTTTGGGCATTGTGGCTGCGGTCTTTTTCTGGACCTTCATTTTGCCGATTGTTGCAGGCATCGGTTTGGTGATTGTACTGGTGCTTCGCATCATTGCGTTTTTCCAGGTTTGCAGCGGAAAAGCCAAAGAACCGGCAATTATCCGCGATCTTGGATTTTTGAAATAAGTATTTGGAAAAAGCCGGAACGTTCCGGCTTTTTCTGTTTCATTGGGAGTTTTTTCCAAAAGACAGAAAAAAGCCACCGGATTTGATCCGGTGGCTTTTTGGCACCCCGTAGGGGGGTCGAACCCCTGTTTCAAGAATGAGAATCTTGCGTGTTGACCACTTCACTAACGGGGCATTTTTTAGTGCGTTTTTATTATAGCGCAAAGAAGTTTTTCTGTCAACTTTTTTGCGCAGAGGGCAACTTCGCGAAACGAACACGAAGCGGGATCTGCTTCGGCAGATCCCGCGATGGTTTTTGGCAATACTATTATCGAATCTTGCGCGCTTCCAGATAAAAGCGCTTGTCTTTGGCTTCCCCGATGGAAAAGGATTTTAGCGGCAGCGATCCGTTTTTCAGAATCGAGGGGAAGAGTTCTTCCTTTTGAATTGCCGGAAGCAAAAACCCCATGCGGTTGTCTTCGGAACAAAGAGCAAGCACGGCGTCTTCTCCATGGATGTAGTCGATCGACGCACTGGGATGCGCTTCGAGATATGCTTCCCAAAACGGCTGAAGAGAACCGACGGCGCGGGAATGCGGCGGGTTTGGAATGCTCCAGTCGGTGCAAACGCCGTTTTGAACGGTGCTAAAATGCTGCATACCGGGCAGTCTGCCGGGC
>CALXIC010000210.1 GCA_944388265.1 uncultured Clostridia bacterium
TCGCCGCTTTTGGCGTCGTCCTCCAAATCGTCCAGCGCATCCATTAAATACACATAGCGCCCGGTCAAATAACCGATTCTGGAGAGCACCAGTTTCTGCGCCGCATCTTCCGTCAACGCGGCAAAATAGCCGGCAAGCACCTGTGCCGTCGGTTCCGCCGCCCGGTCGATGCTCGTGCACCGCGCCGCTTCCACCTCTTTTTGCCGGAGAAGGTACGTTTCCGTCAGCGTTTCCAATTCCGGAAATCGTTTGGCGGCTTTCTTCTTTTTGCGCCGCATCCACGGCAGCAAAAGCCCCGCCAGCAGGCGTTTCAAAAAACCGGCATCCTGAAGATTGTCCCGAAGCTTAGCCTCGACCAAAAACACCTGTGCGGAAGCCGCAAACCCCAAATCATCTGACGCGCACATACAATATCGTTTGCGCAGCGGATGCACCGGGCAGCGTTTTTTAGCATACCCGCTGCATGAAGCAGCCAAACCGGACGAAAAGAGCGCCAAAAACGCAAAATCATAACTCAGCGTCATGCGCGCAAGCCAGCCGTAATCCTTTGCCAGCTGTTTGCACAGCCCGCAATAAATGGCTTGATAGGTATCCCATTCCTTGACTTTCATTTCGGCTTTCACCGGTTTGATATAGCCAAACAATCGACACACCCCTTTCGCGCGTTCTTATCATACCCTATTTTGGCGGATAAGTGATGACGAAACTGTAAAATAACGTCGTATTTCCCGAGGAAAGCCGTGCCCTACCGGGCACGGCTTTCGGTTTCTCAATCAACCGTATCCAAAACCAGCTGATCTTCCCGTACCGTCAGCCCCAACATCGTCGGCGGCTGTTCGTAACGGTCGATCAAAAGCTGTGCAATGGGATCTTCCACGTGGCGGCGGATCGCTTTGCGCAGGTCACGCGCCGCATAGCGCGTGCCTTCCGCGAGCGTGACCAGCTTCTTCTGGGCCGCTTCATCGTAGGCAAAACGAATGCCTTTTTCTTGAAGCGGCTCTTTCAGTTCATCGAGCATAATACCCGCAATTTTTGCCAGCGTTTCTTCGGACAAGGGCGAGAAAACCACCACTTCGTCCACACGTCCCAAAAATTCCGGACGCAAAAACTGCTGTAACGCGCGCAGCGCTTTTTCGGACGACTGCTGTTCGGCCGTCTTATTAAAGCCCACAATGCCGCTTTGATCGGAGGAACCGGCGTTCGACGTCATCACAATGACGGTATTTTCAAAATTCACCGTGCGTCCCTGGGAATCGCTCAGCCGTCCTTCGTCGAGAATCTGAAGCAGAATGTTCATGACATCGGGATGCGCCTTTTCGATTTCGTCAAACAAAATCACCGAATACGGACGGCGGCGCACCTTTTCGGTCAGCTGTCCCGCTTCATCATATCCCACATAGCCCGGAGGCGAACCGATGAGTTTCGAAACGGTGTGTTTTTCCATATATTCCGTCATATCCAAGCGGATGAGCGGATCGACCGAATCAAAGAGTTCCTGCGAAAGCACCTTCACGAGTTCCGTTTTGCCGACCCCGGTCGGGCCAACAAAGATAAAGGACGCCGGACGCTTTTTCACCGAGAGCGATACCCGGCTGCGCTTAATCGCATTGGCGACCGCATGAACGGCTTCGTCCTGACCGATGATGTGCTGACGCAGATGATCTTCCAGCTGCGCCAATTTCTGATACTCATTTTCCTCGATCTTGGCGGCGGGAATGCCCGTCCAAAGTTCGATGACCTTCGCCACGTCGGACACTTCCACCTTGATCTCGCCGATATTTGCCTCCAGCGCTTTCAGCTGAGCGCTCCTACCCATCAGTTCTGACTTGGTGGTCATCAGCTTTTCGTAATCGATGGCGTCGGTCTGCGCTTCCAGCATCTGTTCCTGTTCTTCCAGTTCCTTGAGGCGCTTGGTGAGCTTTTGCTGTTCAGTGAGTTCCTTGCAGCGAATCGACCGGCAGGAGCACGCTTCGTCCATCAAATCGATGGCCTTATCGGGCAAAAAGCGGTCGGTGATATACCGTTCCGACAAACGCGCCACCAAAGACACGATATAATCGCTGATCTGTACCTTATGGTAGGCTTCGTAGTACTTTTTAATTCCGCGCAGCACTTCCATCGTTTCTTCCAGATTCGGTTCATTGATGTTGACCGGCTGGAAACGGCGTTCGAGCGCAGAATCCTTTTCCATATATTTGCGGTATTCGTTGAAGGTCGTCGCCCCGATGACCTGGATTTCTCCGCGGGACAGTGCCGGCTTCATGATATTCGCCGCACTCATCGACCCTTCCGAATCGCCGGTGCCGACAATGGTATGAATTTCGTCGATAAACAAAATGATGTTGCCGTCCGCTTTGACTTCGTCAATGAGCCCTTTCACACGGCTTTCAAACTGTCCGCGAAACTGTGTTCCCGCGACCAATGCGGTCATATCCAGCAGGAACAGTTCTTTGTTTTGCAGACGAAACGGCACGTCACCGGCGGCAATGCGCTGGGCAATGCCCTCCGCCACCGCCGTTTTCCCGACGCCCGGTTCCCCGATCAGGCAGGGGTTATTTTTCGTACGGCGGGAAAGAATCTGAATCATCCGATAAATTTCCCGATCACGCCCGATGATGTTGTCGAGTTCGCCGGCGCGGGCGCGGCCCGTCAAATCGGTGCAGTAAGCGCTCAAAAACTTCCGTTTTTTGCGGTTTTTGCGGGGTTCTCCCGGCTGACGCTTATATCCTGTCGAGCCATTGACCTTCGCAGGCACCTCTTCAAATCCGTCGTCATCACCGGAAAGCGTCAACGCATCGGATTCTTCCTCATCGTTCTTTCCAAACATATTCTTCATATTGCCCATGAGATTTTGCATGAATCCGGGCATATTATCCAATCCGCCGGGTTCAAAGCCGTCCCCGTCGGCATCCATCATTTCATTCATCTGTTCTTCCATCGCTTCCAACTCTTCTTCATTGATCCCCATCTGCTTCATTGCATCGTCCAGCTGAGGAATTTTCATCTCTCTGGCGCAAGGGAGGCACAAACCTTCACTGATCGGTTTACCGTCCTCCATACGGGTGACAAAAATCATTGCCATTCGTTTTTTACATTTACTGCAGAGCATGTACGTTCTCCTTCATGATGTAATTCAAAGATTGAACTTTCCGCTATTCAGTATAAGCGATAATCGTGGCGGAAACATCTTCATTTTCTAAACATTTTGTGTCAACTCTCAAAGCTTCAGCGGATTCATGGAATAAAAAAACCGAAAGAGCGTCGATTGTTCGATGATTTGGGTGTTCAGCCAATCCAAGGAATCAAACGACACCGTCAGTATCAGACTCGCCACACAGGTCAAAAGCAGCATCGCCAATACTCCTTGCAGCACCCCGAGCAGCGCACCTGCCCCGGTATCCAAAAAGCCCACCAGAAAAATATGGCGCAGCTGAATCCTTTTTACGATCTGGGACAAAATGGCAGAACCAATGGCAAAAAGCACCAAGAAAATCAAACAGGAAATCAGCCATTGCACCACCGGAACCACTGCCGAATCGGTCAGCAGTTCAGCAACCCCCGCATCCCCGGAAAAAGCCGATGCATCAAACGACTGTCCAAACAGCGACTCCTGCAAAGACGGCGGAATGTTGGCAAGCAAACCGTTCAGCGCCTGTTCTGTTCCGCTGCCCAAGGTCTGATCCATCTGATCACTGACGATAGAAACCAACGAATCCCGGAATTGTGCCGTGACCGGCGCTGCAATCGCCATACCAAGCGCATAGCATCCCCAAAGCAGCGCCAGGGAACCCACAAACTGTACCAGCATCCGGACAAAGCCGCGTTTCCATCCACGAATCAAATAACCGAAAATAATCAATAAGGACACGAGATCCAAAATAATTGGCATCAATTCTATCATCTTTCCCCTTACTCTTCCACGGCAGAAGAAGTTTCCGATGTTGCGGAGGATACCGATTCGGTATCCGACGGATTTTCCTGCTGCGTCTCGTCTTCTTCGACCGGCTTGGGTTTCTCTGCTTTTACCTCAATCGGCTGCAAAAGTTCGGAACTCATCCCATACAAACCGCCGCCATAGCGCACCGCCTGTGTATAAGACGCGTCATTTTGATAAACGCCTTTTTCCGAAAGACCGTAATCATACACCCAAACAAAATCATGATCGAGGCAGACGATCTCACTCTTATCGCAATACAAATCCTGCAACACCGACGGCACCGTCGTCTGTGCAGCAATGCTGCCGCCGCTATTGATAACGTAAAGGTCGGTGCAGTTGATGTCCTGCAAATTTTCTGTCGCCACGACCAGCAAAGAACCGTCGTTGCTGACGGCACGCAGATCGCCGTCCAGCGTTTCGGTCGTCGTCGTGCTCCCGTCCGAAGCCATGTGCATGATCCCCTGACTGGTCACCAAAAGCGCACCGCCGTCGCTCAGCGGACGGGCGGCATACACCACCGTATCCTCCAGCGTCGTGGTAAAATACTTGGTCTCCTCGTCTTTGGTAAAATCAAGCCCGGTGAGAACCGTATCAATGGTGATACCGGATACCGTCTGCGCAATCAAAAGCCCTTTGTTGCGGCTTAAAAATTCAAAGCCGGTGATAAAGTTTTGCGAATCGCTGTACTTATAAATCTGCTGAAAATCCTTGCTGTAAACAATGATACTGCCATAGAAACGGTCTTCAAAGGTGGCGAGAGCAACCATTCCATTGTCGTACATCCGGCCGAAAATAATCTGATTCTCGGTCGTCTGACTGTAAAGCACTTCGTTTCCTTTGGAAACCTGCCAGGCGTACCCCTCCTGGTCATAGGTCAGCACCCGATCTTTGACGCAGACGCATACCGGCTCCGTCATATTATGCACCAGATCCAAGTCCTTTTTGGCGGAATTGGTATAGCCCAGCAACTTATCTTCTCCGACCACCAAAAGGCCGTGTTGGGTAGCAAGCAAGTCGATCGGATCTTCCCCAGTCAGTGAAACCGGAAAATGAGTGCCGCCACCCTTTTCCGCCTGCGCTGTTTGAATGATGGTTTCCACGATACAGTACACCAATCCAACGACCACAAGCGCCAGCACCACCAAAAGCAGGCGGTTGATGAGCTTTTTGCGCTTTTTGGCGCGCCGGTAGCGATCAATATCATACGTATTACTCGGCGTGGATGTTGAGTTGCTCAATGTCTTCCCCTCCATAATAAACGCGGTTCAGATAAAGACCTTCCGCTCGTGCCGTCTTGCCGGCCGCACGGCGGTCCTTCGCCTCTAAAATTTTCGGAAGATCGTCTGGCGACAGCCGTCCTTCCTGAATGGTTAAAAGCGTGCCGACCATGATGCGCACCATGTTGTACAAAAAACCATCCCCGGCAACCCGAAAGAGCACCAGTTCCCCTTCCCGCTTCACCGAAAAACGATGAATGGTGCGAATGGTTCCGATCTCTTTTCCGCCCAAGGCGCAAAACGAGCGAAAATCATGCGTGCCGACAAAAGCCTGCGCCGCTTCGTTCAAACGCTCGACGTCGATCGGAAACCGATAGTTGTAAACCAAATGTTCCATAAACGGATTTTTAATGGGAGAATTCCACAGCTTATAGAGGTATTCCTTCCCCGTACAGCAATACCGCGCATGAAAATCCAGCGGAACTTCCCGGCAGGCATGCACCGCAATATCCATCGGCAGCGCACGGTTTAACGCAATCACCATGCGTTCACACGGAATATTGCATGCCGTTTTCATATGAAAAAAATAACTGTTCGCATGTACTCCGGTATCGGTGCGGCTGCAGCCGACAATCGGCTCACGCACATGCAGCACCGCTTCGATCGCATCCTGCAATACTTCAGCCACCGCAACCGCATTGGCCTGCACCTGATACCCATGATAGCGTGCGCCGTTATAGGAAATATTAAACAGTAGATTTCGCATGAACACTCCTTAAAACAAAACGTTGCAGCCAATGACCAGGCCAAACGCCACGACCGCCGATAACAGCGTCCAGGCGTCCAGCAACGTATAGCAAAGCTGGCGCAGTTTGGTGCGGCCTTCTCCGCCGCGGTAACAGCGGCACTCCATCGCTTCGGCAAGTTCTTCCGCCCGGCGAAACGCCGACACAAAGAGCGGGATCAACAGCGGAATCATCGCCTTGCCGCGTTCTATCACCGAACCGGATTCCATATCGGCGCCGCGCGCTTTCTGTGCGGACATAATCTTGTCCGTTTCTTCCACCAGCGTCGGGATAAACCGCAGCGCGATGGACATAATCATCGACATTTCATGCACCGGAAAGCGCAGTTTTTCCAGCGGACGGAGCAGCTGCTCCATCCCGTCGGTCAGCGCAATCGGCGAGGTGGTGTAAGTGAGCATCGACGTGCCCATGATGAGCAGCACAATGCGAAGCGTCAGCCGCACCGCAAGCGCCAAGCCCTCATACGTCGGGTGAAAAAATCCGATGGACACGATTGGCGTCCCCGTGACAAAAAACATATTTAACACCGAGGTGAACACAATGAGCGGCAGCACGGGCTTGACTCCGCGCAACACGATCACCCACGAAATTTTGGAAATCCAAATCACCAGCACCAGATAGAGAAACGGAACGAGATAAGAAATCCAAGCATCACACACAAAAAGCTGCACGATGTAGGCAATCGTCCACAACAGTTTGGTGCGGGGGTCCAGCCGGTGCAAAATCGAATTTCCTGGGAAAAACTGCCCGAAGGTAAAATCACGAATCATGCGGCACGCCCCCTTTCTTGGGAAGCTGACGCATCAAATCCTTGATGGCATAGGGAATGGTGTACACATTCTCGCGCACCGGCATACCGTCCGCACGGAGTTTATGAAACACTCTGGTAATCTGCGGCACCGACAGCCCAAGTTCTTCGAGTTCCTTGCTGCGCGAAAATACGGATTCCACCGTATCGTACGCGAAGAGCTTTGCGTGGTTCATCACCAGCGCCTTTTCGGCATAATCGGCAATGTCTTCCATGCTGTGCGACACCAAAAGCACCGTGGTTTTGGTCTGGTCGTGAAAGGCACGGATCTGTTTTAAAATGCGGTCGCGGCCTTTGGGGTCAAGGCCTGCCGTCGGCTCGTCCAAAATGAGCACGCGCGGGCGCATCGCCATGACACCGGCAATCGCCACCCGTCGCTTTTGTCCGCCGGACAGATCAAACGGGCTTTTCTGCGCCAAGCTGGCGCTGAGTCCTACAAATTCCATCGCTTCCTCGACCGCACGCTTTACCTCATCCGGCGTCATGCCCATATTCGTCGGGCCGAAGGCGATGTCTTTAAACACCGTCTCTTCAAACAGCTGATACTCCGGATACTGAAAGACTAGCCCCACCTGAAAGCGCACCGAACGGATCTTCTTTTTATCCGCCCAGATGTCCTGTCCGTCCAGATAGACATGCCCGGACGATGGGCGCAAAAGGCCGTTAAAATGCTGAATCAAGGTGGATTTGCCGGAACCGGTATGCCCGATGACCCCGACAAACGCACCCTCTTCAATTTCCAAATTGACATCCGAGACCGCCGCCTTTTCAAACGGCGTGCCCGGACTATATCGATACGTCAAATGTTCCGTTTTCAGAATCGCCAAGAGTCGTTCCTTTCTGTGCGGCAAACAGCGCTTCCAGCGCCCGCACACATTCTTCTTCCGTAATGATGTCGTCGGGGAGATCGTACCCTTCCCGGCGCAGCAGATAGCAAAGTTCCGTCACCTGCGGGACGTCGAGCCCCAGTTCCTTGAGCCGCTCCACCTGCGAAAACACCTGTTTGGGCGTCCCTTCCAGGACGATTTTCCCGTGGTCGACCACCACCACGCGGTCGGCCTGCACCGCTTCTTCCATGTAATGGGTGATGAGAGCGATGGTCGTCTGATGTTCGCGGTTGAGCTCAGTGATGGTCTTTAACACCTCGCGGCGGCCTTTGGGGTCGAGCATCGCCGTCGGCTCGTCCAGCACGATGCATTCCGGGCGCATCGCCAAAATTCCGGCAATCGCCACCCGCTGTTTCTGCCCGCCGGACAGCTGGTGCGGCGCATGGTTTCGAAACTCATACATCCCGACCGCGCGCAGCGCATCGTCCACACGGCGGCGAATTTCCGCCGACGGCACGCCGAGATTTTCCAGCGCAAACGCCACGTCCTCTTCCACAATGGTGGCGACGATTTGGTTGTCGGGGTTTTGAAACACCATGCCCACCTGCTGGCGGATGTCAAACAGCCGGTTTTCATCGGTCGTATCGATGCCGTTGACCAGCACCGTTCCCACCGTCGGGAGCAGTAAAGCGTTGAAATGCTTGGCCAGCGTCGATTTTCCGGAACCGTTGTGCCCCAAAACGGCGACAAATTCGCCCTTTTGAATCGACAGATTCAAATCCTGAAGCACCAAAACCGGCTCTTCGCCTTCGCGCTGATATTCAAAACAGACATGATTCACTGTAATTTGCTGATTCATTTTGCGTTTTCCTACTTTGCTTTCCAAAATGCCGTAGAGCCGCAGGGCAAAACGTACCCGCTTTCCTCCACCGGCAGCCCAATTTCATCCGCCGACACCTCGCCCGCAAAACGCTTGCCGACCGTCATGCCCAACAGATATGCCATGACCGACGGAGAAAGCCCCGTGGTGTAGGAATTGAG
>CALXIC010000211.1 GCA_944388265.1 uncultured Clostridia bacterium
AATGTCAGCTGCCGCCATCGCTGCCGGAACCAGTTCCGCAGCCATCACATAATATTCATCGTTTGCTTTTGCCAGCGTGTATTCATAATCCGGTCCCAAGCAGATCGCCACGTCGCCCGGAATGGTCCACGTGGTGGTCGTCCAAATGACAAAGTACACCTTGGATTTATCGATGCCCATCGGCGCAAAAATGCCTTTGTCTTCCGTCACCTGGAATTTGACATAGATGGAATGGCACGGATCGTTTTCGTATTCAATTTCCGCTTCTGCCAAAGCCGTTTTGCATTCCGGACACCAATAAACCGGTTTCAAGCCCTTATAGATGAAATCCCGTTTCGCCATGGCGCCGAAAATTTCAATCTGTTTTGCCTCAAATTCATGACGAAGCGTCATATACGGATTTTCCCAGTCGCCGATGACGCCCAGACGTTTGAACTGGTTGGTCATCGACGCAATATGTTCCGTTGCAAATTCCTGGCAGATGTGACGAAGTTCTACTTTCGAAATGGTAGACGGATCGACACCATCTTTTTTGAGCGCTTTCAGCTCGATCGGAAGGCCATGGGTATCCCACCCGGGCACATACGGAGCACGATAGCCCGCCATATTCTTATGACGGATGATCATATCCTTGAGTACCTTATTCAGCGCCGTTCCCATATGAATGTTTCCGTTGGCATACGGAGGGCCGTCGTGAAGAATGTAAGACGGTTTGCCTTCATTTTTCTTCATGACCTGCTGATAAAGATTCTGATCTTCCCATTCTTTCAGCATGCCGGGTTCACGCTTTGGCAAATTCCCTCTCATCGGAAAATCCGACTGGGGCAAATTCAATGTCTGATTATAATCCTGCGCCATTGGTAAAACGTCTCCTCTATCGTTTCAAGTATTAAAGTACAAAAAGCGATGAAAACGAACAGGAAAAACCTTCGTTTTTCCTGCCGTTTTCATGCATCTTCTTTACTGATTTTTGTTGCCAAATTTCAAATCCGGCATTTTTTTGGTGAAGTGTTCTTTCGCCAATTCCACCGTATCGGTCAAAACATCCTGTTTCGGCTGCTGCGGCTGTTCCATTTTCTGAAATTCTACCGTGCCGCCTTCTTCTGCCGTCGATTCCGGTTGTGCTTCCGGCTGAGGTTCCGGTGTTTTAACGGTTTCTTTCGCCGTTTCATGCTGTTCGTAAATCTTTTTGTTCAGGGTACGAACTTCGCGGCTGTTTTCTTCTTTGCTGTCGTTTTCTTCTTCCGGCAACTCTTTGATCAAATCAATGTGCTGACGGTACATATCCAAAAGTCTCGTCTTGAAGCAAGCCGTTTCCTTTTGCAGACGAATCAATTTGGCCTGTTCTTTTTCGATATCGTAACGGGTGTTGCGGTAAACGGCATCGGCTTTTTCCTGCGCTTCGCTGATCATGCGCTGCGATTCATTTTTCGCCTTAATCAAGAGTTCCTGCGAAACCTGTTTGGAATCCTTAATCAGTTTTTCCGATTCCGTCTGTGCAAGCGCTACCATCTGATCCGCTTTTTCACGGGAAGTGCGTTCCAGTTCGGCAGCTTTATTTTTCGCGTCGGAAACCACCTGACGCCCCAGTTTCTGAGCACCAAGGAGCGCATCCTGGATACTGCTTTCATCCTGACGATATTCTTCAATCTTATTCGCCAAAATTTCCATTTTCTTCAGCAAATCGGATTTTTCATTATGCAGAGATTCTACATACGTGCAAATTTCCCGCAGGAAGGCATCCACTTCTTCGGGACTGTATCCACGTTTCCCGACCGTGAACTGTTTGCCTCTAATTTCATTGATCGTCATATTGTTCGCTCCTTTTAAATATATTTCCGGATTACGACATGCAGTCGATCCCGGCGGGTTATCCCTATTTCTTTGGCCAACTGATATTTTCCAAATCCGCGTATGGACAAGCGGTCGCCCGGCTGCACCAGTTGCGAAACCGATTCACAGCAAAGCCCGTTGATCTGAACACGCCCCTCATGAATCAGCTGTACCGCCTTTCCGCGGCTCAAACGAACCGCAAGCGCCGCAACCGCATCCAATCGAAGAGACGGGACCGTCCCGGAAATTTCCTGAAATTGACGGTTTTGCGACAACGTAATCGCCGGAATTTGCTCCACCTTTACGCCAACTCGGCCGATTTTTGTCAACTGATTGGAAATCATCGAAGCCAAATGCTCCTGCACAGCCAATTCCGCACGCCCTTCGGCAATCAAAAAATCACCCAGCGTTTCCCGCTTGATCCCAAGAGCCAGCAAAGAACCCAGCAAATCCCGATGAGTCAGCGAAAAACGAGCCGGCCAAGTGACAGCCAAGACCGCAATCGGAAATTCCAGCTGATCCGGCGTCAGATAACTGGGCGCCAAACCCAGCATCCGCCGTTCGGCATCCGGAATGGTTTCATCAAAACACCAAGCGTGAAAATGCTCCGCCATACAGATCTTTTCTGCCAATGCCTGTTGGTGCAAATCCAAAAACGACGAAAAGACGGGAAAATCTTTCTGCTCCACCGTCCAGATCAAATTGACAAGATGTGCGCAAAAAAATTCTTCAGACCGATCCGCCATCCTCATGCACCTTTAAAAAATCGGATCAGTAGACGAATCCATGGAATGGAAGAAATTATCCCCCATGATTTCCACTCCATTCGGAGCAAGAATCACCGTTTTACGGCCATGGGGCTGAATTTTTCCCTTGCGGGCATACACAACACCGCTGAGAAAATCAATCAGCCGTCTTGCTTCGGCATCTTCCGCATTTTCCAGATTCAAAAGAATGGTATTGTTATCGATCATCTGATCAGCGATGGCTTTCGCCTCATCAAAATGAGTCGGTTTCACCAAAATCACGCGAAGCTGACCAGACGTACGAATATTCATCGTACGTTCATTGTCCATATTTTTCGGCGCAACCTTCGGTTCAGCCGCAGGCGCTTCTTTTTCATGTCTCGAAATACCGAGTCCGGAGAACGAAAACTTTTTCGGTTCTTCTTCCTGTTCTTCTTCCAATTCTTCTTCGTTCAGTTGTGTTTCTTCTTCATAATCGCTGCCCTCATCGGGAGCAACAAAAATATTTTTAATGGTATCGGTCAAACTCATTTCTGAAACCTCCAGCTCACTACGTATTTATTGCAATCAACAGATGCCGCTCATCTTACACCATCGGATAAGAACGCTTTCCAAACAATGCTGTTCCCAGCCGCACAATATTCGACTGATAACGGATGGCAAGCTCATAATCAGCAGACATACCCATCGATAGTACACTCATATTTACATTATCTCTTTTTTTCCCTTGATTGTCAACAAATAATTGCAGAATCTTACAAAAAAATTTCTCTGCATCCTCTTTGGGCGGAATACACATCAGCCCTTTGACCTGCAAATGGGGCCAATCTTGTGCCATTGCAAGCGCTTCCTCGATCTCCTCCGCAAAAAAGCCGGATTTCGATTCCTCTTTTCCAATATTTACCTCAAGCAAAACGTCCATCACCCGATCAGTTTTCGCCGCCTGGCGCTCAATTTCCTTGGCCAGAGAAATCGAAGAAACCGACTCGATCATACTGACATCCTGCATCAGATATTTTACTTTATTCTTTTGCAAGGTTCCAATAAAATGAACTTCCGCATGAGCGGTATCGTATTGCTCTTTTTTGGACAAAAATTCCTGTACACGGTTTTCTCCCAATAAATCCACGCCTTGATGGATTGCTGCATTCACCAAAGAAGGATCTACTGTTTTCGTCACCGCCATCAGCCGCAAACTATCCGGCGAACGGTTCGACGCCAAAAGCGCACGATCAATATTTTCACGAATGCGCTTTAAATTTTCAATCACCGCTTGCTCAGATCGGCTTTCCGTCATACAAGTCGTCCCCTTTCAAAATAACTTCATCGTAAATCTGTAAATAACCGTCGTCGCTGTGCACGGCACAAACCACATAATCTTCCCCTTCAAACAGGACATCTACCTTGCGAAAACGCACAACCTGTCCCATGTCCACATAGACGCCGGGAGTTGTGGTCGTCGTTTCTTCCCCTTCTTCCGTCTCTTCCGTTTCGGAGACCATCCGAAGAGCTTCTTTGGATACTTTAATGCCCTTACTGGTAGAAAAAATCATCGACGCATTTTCTACGCGAAGATCAACGACTTCATCACTCATATTGCTGCTCTTCAAAAGCACAAGGCTCGTTTCCTGATCCTCAAAGGGAAGCACGGTATCAATATCCGCCTTCACCTGAAAGCCGTTCCCCTCCGAAAAGGAAAGGGTCACGGTTTGTCCTTCTTCCACACGGGAAAGATAATCGGTATCAAACTCCGCGACAAAATACCATTCCGTAGAGTCAATGACCTTCCCGGTAGAATTTGGGTTGACCGCCACCTGCTGGGTTGTGTACTGCTGCAACTGCTGCGTCGTCCAATCGTCAAAATTCACCAGAGATTCCGGCGTCAAAATGGTCTCGTACCCATCCGTTTCATTGGTAAAATAACCGGCCGCCGGAACCGTAATATCCACAGGATCTTTGGAAAGAGACTGCTTGAGCGTCTCTATTTCCTGGGAAAGTGCCTGAATATCCGAAGAAAAATCCACCGTCGAATCCAAAGCGATCTGCTGTTTGAGCATGTCTTCCAAGAAATCATTCTGGGCCGCATAAACGGAAGAATAGTCGTTGTTTTGAATGGCTTTTACCAATTCAAGCTGCGACGCTTTGGTATCGGACATGATGGTCTGTGCGCTGTTCGCGTAGGAATCATGTTTTTCCTGAACGGCTTGCAGAATATCCAGCTGTTCCTGTTTCTGGGACAATGTTTGTCCCACTTCCAAATCTTCCTGATTGGCATAAACCGATGCGACGACCGCACCCGCCAAGACCTTTTTGGAATTGGTGTTGCGATAATTCACAATCCCGGAAGAGACCTCGTCCAAAAGCTGCTCGCTCTTAACAGCAATCCCCTGAATATCAATTTGATCCATGTAGTTATCCACCAGCGCAGTCTCCGTTGCATACGGATCATAAACCATCATATACGCCTGATAACCAAAATAAACAATCGTAAAGATCGATAACATAATACCCACTATGCGGGAAACGATTGAATTCATAACATTCCTCTTTTATAGATAAAAAGAGCTTCCTCGCTCTTTGATTCTTCCTTGTAAAAGCTGTACTTAGTATATCACAAATTGTAATGATTGACCAGAAGGTTTTGTGATAATTTAAGAAGTTGTTCAAAACTTTTCATCTCATCGACATAAAGCCAATGAATCTGCGGATTTCTGCGAAACCAAGTAAGCTGCCGTTTGGCGTAACGGCGGCTTTCCATTTTCATCCGCTCCAAACAGGATTCCAGCGACGCTTGTTGTTCAAAATACGGCCGCAGTTCCTTATACCCAATGGCGTTATAGGCCGTTTTCAACTGCGGGTTTTGCAACACACGGCGCGCTTCCTCCAAAAGCCCCTGTTCCATCATGAGATCCACCCGGCGGTCGATGCGGGCATAAAGCTTGGCGCGATCACGAAAATTCAGCCCGATGATACAGGCATCATAAGGAGAAGGTTCTGCATGGCTTTCCGCACGCAGCTGATCCATCGTTTTCCCGGTGGATTCATAAAGCTCCCACGCGCGCACCACCCGCACCAGATTGTTGGGATGAATTTCCGACGCCCGTTTGGGGTCCGCTTTTTGCAGTTTTTCGTAAAGGGCCTGTCCGCCGTCCTTTTGGGCTTCTTCATAGAGTTCCTGCCGGCGCTTGGGGTCGGTCTGTGTGGGTTCAAACTGCACATATTCCAAAAGAGACGAAACATAAAGCCCC
>CALXIC010000212.1 GCA_944388265.1 uncultured Clostridia bacterium
AGCACAAATGCCATAGACATCCGTCCATGCGCCATGCTGTGACACAGAATACTGTTCCGGTGCCGCATACCCGGCGGAAATGCTGGGTTCAATTTCACTTCCCGCTACCTTCGCAGAACAAATCGAAAATGCAATGAGCACCAAGCCATCTTCCGTCATCAACAAACTATCCGGCGAAATGCCGCGATGAAGATAGCCGCTTTTATGTACCATATCCAATTCTGCAAGCAGCGGATCAAAGAGCTTTCTGGATTCGTTCCACGAAAGTTTCCCGCCACGCCGTTCCAAAAACTGATGAAGCGTCATTCCCTTTTCATAAACGCTCACGGCATAAATGGTGTGGTTTGCGGTAAACAAATCATACACTTTTCGAATATGCTGCATCGACTTCCAACTCATGATATGCGAATACAGCTCTTCAAAATCAGAAAGCAACGCTTTAAACTGCGCTAAATATTCCGGTAAAATTTCCAGATCGCCGTCCGCTTTGCGATAAACCATTTTCTGCGGCAAATATTCACGAATCATCGCCGCATGATTGTTTTCCACATCGTATGCAATATATGAAATACCTTCCCCGTCAATTTTGACAGGTTTTCCAATGACATATCGATCATTCAATACGGTTTTCAGCGGAAGAGCAATCTTCGGATGGGGATCACTAAGCGAAAAGCCACAAAACGGACAACGTGCAGCAGAATCTTCAATCTCGCGCATGCATCCAAGGCAAATACGAATTCCCATGAATGAACTCCTCTATACAAAATCATTATATGCGGAACAAAAACAAATCCCGCATCAATCGATCATTACTCTGCTTATATTCTTTAATATCTTATCAAATCAAGTGCGGTTTGTCAATGAATTCTCCGTCGTCTATTCTCCAAAAATAAAAAGAGCGCGGATGATCCACGCTCTTTTTATTTTTGAATTAGTTCGTATACGGCACCGAACCGTATCCCAAAATGTAGGAGGAAGAAATGCTATACGAACGGCGTTTCACCGCATCGGAAGTATTCCCCTCAATCGTATTCACGATGGCCGAGCTGCCGGAACCCGTGACAGATTCTACAATGCCAACATGGCTGGAAGAACCAAAGAAAATGATGTCCCCAGGTTTTGGCACATACCCGGAAGAACGCGCATAATAGCAATTCTTTCCTTTATAGAAGTTGACCATGGAAGGAACCCACGACATTTTCGGAATAATCGAAGTTGGAATATCTGCTTCATTTGCACACCAGCTGATAAACATCGCACACCACGCTTCATTCGGTAATCCGTACCAAGCGCCGTATTTGGTGTAGTTATTGGAGCCTTCCACATAACCGAGTTCGCCCTGTGCCACTTTCAACAATACCTGTGCCTGGGTATATTTCGTGTCATCCTGGTCGCCTCCACCTTCTCCGGGTTCGACAAAAGTTACATAGGTAGCAGAAACATAACCGATTGCATTATTGCTGCCGTAGGTGATTTTATAAAAATCACCATATTTCATCAGCACGTTGATTTCAGTATCTTTTGCCAGTGTCGTGATCAGAGAATAACTGGTGGATGGACCAGTACGCACATTTAATTCCGAGGTCGTCCAACCGGTCTTATTGACCGTCGTTCCGCTGACAATTTCCAAATATTTATTGGAAACATAACCCGTAACTCCGTTATAAACAACACGGTACCAACCATTCGTAGCTTTACCGGTGATATTCAAGAGCGTTCCGGATGATACCGTTTTCAAAATTTCCGTCGTATTATCCGGGCCCTTACGAATATTGACCTTTGCAGTATTGACCACTTTGCCATCTGCGGTTAAATCCATCACCGTAACATCGTCGCTCAGAACAATATAAGATGCATATACGTAGCCAACCTTGCTGTTATAGAAAATCTGATACCAAGAATCATTGACAATCCCAGTTATTGTCACAACCGTACCATTGGAAAGCGTACCCATACGGTCATAACCGGTGGACGGGCCGGTGCGAACATTCAGCGGAGTAGCATCATCCACATACACGGTACCAATCTCATCCATTGCCTCTACGGTATACGAAGTATTTAACTTCACCCGAACCGTGCTGATATAACCAGATTGACCATCAAAATTGATGCGATACCAATTATTGGAGGTTTTGCCGGTGATTACAACGGTATCGCCAACTTCAAGAGTACCCAAAATGTCCACAGTAGTGTACGGTGCTGAACGTACATTCAATGTCGTGGTATTTACAATCGTGCCCGTTTCGGAAAGATCCGTCACTGTATAGTCCGCTTCACTGATTGACAAAACATCACGATCAATGTACGCTGCCTTACCATGATTATCGAAACGATACCAACCGTTTTCGCATACGCCCGTGATTTTAATGCTTGCACCGGAAGCCAAACTACCCAGATTTTCGTACAGAATCGAGGGCCCGGCGTAATAATATACAGTTTGTGAGGTGGTTTTTACCGTAGCGGTCGCGTCTTTATCCTCCACATCAAATGTGGTAGAAAGCGTCAGTCGTTCCCCATTGACATATCCGGTTTTTTCACCAAATTCGATCTCATACCAGCCTGTGGAAGCAAGTCCCGTAACGGAAACCTCATCATCTTTTGACAGCGTTCCCAAAACATCGTAGGTAGTAGCCGGTCCGCTTCGTACATTCAGTGTAGCCGTACCAGTGACGGTAGCCGTTGCCTGCGTTTCCGTCACAGAATAACTATCCGTCTCTTCCGTTACATACTGATTGGAAACATATGCCGCACCGCCGTTATACAAAATGCGATACCAGCCATTTTCGCACACACCGGTGATGACTAGTTTATCATTTTTCTTTAAGGTCCCTACTTGTTCATACACATTGGCCGGACCAGAACGAATCACCAGACCGTTCAAGGAGACAATTCCCTGTGTGTCCTTTTCCGTCACCGTAAAATCAGTATCCAATCGGACGTAAATGCTGTTGATGTAGGCTTCTTTTCCCTCATAAGAAATCTGGTACCAATTATTGGAGGTTTTGCCGGTAATTTTTACCGGATCGCCAATTTTTAACACCCCCAGCAATTCATAACTGGACGATGGACCGGAACGCACATTAAGTGTGGTGGACTGAATAATTTTACCGGTGGCATTGGTGGCTTTCACGGTAAAGTCCACCCTATTTCCAGTCGATTCAATCTTAATATACTCCGCGCTGACATATCCCACCGAATTGCCATAGGTAATCCGATACCAATTGTTATCCGTTTTTCCGGTAATGTTGACCGTCTTTCCGGAAAGTACCGATCCAATGGATGTATAACTGGTTCCCGGCCCTTTCCGGACGTTCACCGAGTCTGAAGCAGTCACTTTTCCGGTTGCAGTCATGCTCGTGACTTTGAATTCTTCTTTCACCAAGGTGATGTAAATGCTGTTTACGTAACCTGTTTTGCCATCAAACGAAATCCGATACCAGTTGTTCGAAGTCTTTCCGGTGATGGTGACCGTATCCCCGCGATCCAGTACACCGATTTTATCCGTGGTATTGGCCGAACCGGAACGCACATTCAGCGTCGTGGTGCCGGTTACCGTTCCTGTGGCTGATAATTTAGAAACAGTTACATCCTCCTCCGCGGTATCCAATTTAATGTAAATACTGTTTACATAACCCGTTTTGCCATTAAACGAAATCTGATACCAGTTGTTCGAAGTCTTTCCGGTGATGGTGACCGAATCCCCACGGTCCAGTACCCCAAGCTTTTCGGTTGTATTCGCGGCACCGGAACGCACATTCAGCGTCGTGGTACCGGTTACCGTTCCTGTCGCAGACAACTCGGTTATTTTCAAGGTTTCCACAACCCCCGATGTGGTCTCTGTCAAGTATTCCGCCTTTACATAAGCGGCAGTTCCATAATATTCAATTTTAGCCCATCCATCTTCCGTACTAGTAACTGTTACGGTGTTACCATCCACTAAAGTACCAAGAATGGAGGAAGTTGTATTTGGCTGTGCTCGTACATTCAATACACCGTCTGTAATGTCCACCATCATAGTCTCCGCTGCATAGACTGTGGTCACTCCGGTAAAACCGGTGCCAAACGATGTTGCCGCTAAAATCGCTGTCAAAACCAAAGCAAAAACTCTGGTTCGCATAACTTTCTTCATAGTAACATCCCTTTAATTTGGTTAAAGTTCATTCTGCGGATTGATATAAATATTCGTAGATATGATACCAAAACAATTACATTTTGTCAATATTTACAGGATTTTTTGTATCATTGCTGGATTGTTTTAAGGATTCTTTACTTTTTTTCACCGTTTTGTTATACTAAATGACGAAAGGATGATCTACATGAACTTAGAAGAAAGCCGCCTGCAAATTGATAAAATTGACAAAGAACTCTTTGATTTATTTGAAAAACGGCTGAAACTCGCCTTAGATGTAGCCGCGTATAAAAAAGCGCATCAAATGACGATCTTTCGTCCAGAACGAGAGCAAGCAATTTTAGATAGTCACGCAGCCGCTGCTAATCCGGGGCATGAAAATTATACACGCACTTTTTTTCATACCTGTATGGAATGCGGAAAATGCGATCAACTGATCTTTATGGATACTCCAATTCCCTCTCTTCCAGGGATTGATCCTAAAAAGCCCATCGAAATAGAATTATCGTTTTTGCCGGACGATAGTGTACAAACAAAATTATTATACTTATTGCTGATCCATGAAATCCATCTGATCTCACTGGAAGTTCATCACTCACCGGATCAAAATCTGATAAAATATCGGATCATCTGCAATGTTTTGGCTTCAAACGCCAATTTCCAAGAATTCTTGCGTGGCCTAAATTATTACAGCTGTTCCTGTTCAGTCCATCAGTTGTCTGAATAAGCAGGCAAGGCAGAAACAAATATCCCTGCCTTGCTTTTTTATTTGTATGGAACTTTGTTATTTATTTCTGTGTTGTTTTTAAAAACACTATTCAAGTATTTTTAAATCAACACCACCTATGTCGGCAATCATCTGACTGCAGACAAAAAGAGTGCTTTTATAAATTCATTTTAAATTGAATCATATCTTTTATACTCTGTTGGGTTCCTATATACTTTTGTTTCCCTAAAATGTCCAATGCTGCAACCGCAAATTCATTTACCCGATGACCCATTAACACCGTCTGATTCTGTGCAGCCTTCTCCAAACCGGAAATAAAACTTGGACTATCAATTTTCTGCTGCACCCCAAAAATAATAGCATTTACAACTAAAATTGCTTTTTCCGAATGAACACATTCTTCAATAACCTGTATATTTCCGGTTTTCATTGTATCAATCATTTCCTGAATTTTGTTCATATTACATAATCTCATTCTCGTTCTACTTTTTAAAAGGTTTTACTTTATCTTTCTTCTATAAAACAATATAATTTTACACTACCATATAATATTTTCCTGACATTAAATTCAATAGCAAAAAACCATGCAGAAAACTTAGGTTTTCTGCATGGTTAAAGATTGTTTATTCCGCGATTTCTTCTTTCTGTTCCCAGTTATGGTACACATTCTGAATATCGTCGTTATCTTCCAACGTTTCCAGCAAAAGATTCATTTTACGAACATCTTCCGGATCGGTCAGAGTGGTCATCGTCGAAGGAACCTGTTCTGCTTCCGCGGAAATGATGGTGTAACCTTTTCCTTCGAAATATTCACGAACGTTGCCCACTTCTGCTGCATCGCAGGTGATTTCGATTTCTTCATCGCCGATTTCGTATTCGTCGGCGCCAGCTTCCATGCAGTCTTCCATCAGCTGATCTTCGTCCTGATCGGTATTTTCAACGATCACAATCCCCATGCGGCTAAACATAAAGGATACACAGCCGGAAGTACCCAGATTGCCGCCGAATTTATCGAATGCATGACGAACATCCGCAGCCGTACGGTTCTTGTTATCCGTCAGAGCTTCCACAATGACGGCAACGCCCGACGGGCCGTATCCTTCATAGACCATGGATTCATAGTTGCTCTTGTTATCTGCGCCCGATGCTTTTTTGATGACACGTTCAATGTTGTCATTCGGCACATTGTTCTGCTTTGCTTTGGCAATCAAGTCGCGCAGTTTGCTGTTCGAAACCGGATCCGGACCGCCTTCTTTGACGCAAACCATAATTTCACGGCCGATTTTGGTAAAAACCTTTGCGCGCTGTGCGTCGGTTTTCCCTTTTTTATGCATGATATTATTCCACTTCGAATGTCCTGACATAGCAGTACCAACCTTTCTTCCTAGTTACGCGGGAAACACCCGTCAAACGAATTTATTATAATGCAGTTTTCAAAACTTTGCAAGCGTTTTCGATCGGCAGCATCGGCGTCTGCATAGATTTGTTCTTTGCGGTTATACTAAAACCATCCGGGAAACCGGAAGTAAATTTGCCGGAATACCGGCGAAAGGAGCTCAAGATGGCAAAGAATAAATCTTCGAAAAAACCGCAGTCGACTCAGTCGATTTCGACTCCGGAAAAACGCCCCAACCAGCATCAGCAGCAGGAAAAAATGCCCGCTACTACCGATTGCCGCTAATTGAGCAAAATGCCGGCCGAAAGGCCGGCATTTTTTTGCCTTTCACACCGTTTTTTGTGAAGCTTCCCGAAACCCGTCAAAATCAAATGCCTGCCAAATTGTTTCAAAAAGCAAATGAATCCGCGGAGAATCGCCTTGCAGATACAGATAGCCGAAAAGTGCTTCCAAACCGGTCGCGCGGCGGTAATCGGCCACTTGAGCATGCTTCGGCACATGACTGGTGGCATTTCTTCCCCGCTTATAGACGGACAACTCTTCTTCCGTCAACAGCGGCAAAAGCACCTCCATCGCCTGAGACTGCGCATGAGCACACACCCACGAAACGGTATTATGATGCAGTTTTTGCACCGGCATATTGGCACGAAGCATCATCTGCTCACGCACCAACAGCTCGTACACTACATCTCCCAAATAAGCCAGCGACAGCGGGCTATACTGCCGAGCATCGGTTTCCCGCGACTGCGGCTCCAACATAGCTGTTCCTCCGATCAATGGATAAATTCAAACTGGAACCCGTTGATGTCGACGGTGTTTCCATCTTCAATGCCCAATTCTTCCAGCTTATCATAAATTCCGCTGGTATGAAGCACACGCTGAAAATATTGCAGCGATTCGTAGTCTTCCATATCCGCCACCGAAAGAATCGATTCCAAAAACGGCGCGTCGATATAATAAACGCCGTGTTCGACCGTGATTTCAAAGCTGCGGTCGGTTCCGTCTTCCGGTTTGACATAAAGACTCGGATCGGACTCATACTGTAAAATCGGCGGCAAGGTGTCGAGCTTTTGCGCAATGGCTTCCACCAATTTGCGCGTACCTTCGGTCGTTGCGGCAGACATGGTAAAGAACGCATATCCGGCTTCTTCCACAAACGAGCGGAACCGTTCGATCTGTTCTTCGTCTGCCAGATCGATCTTATTTGCCACCACGATCTGAGGACGGCTGCCCAGTTCTTCACTGAATTTTGCAAGTTCGGTATTGATCGCCTGAAAATCTTCGATCGGGTCGCGCCCTTCCGAACCGGACACATCCACGATGTGGACAATCACCCGGCAACGGTCGACATGGCGCAAAAATTCATGGCCCAAGCCAATTCCTTCGGATGCACCTTCAATCAAGCCGGGGATATCCGCCATGACGAAGCTCTTTCCTTCGCCCAGCGACACCACGCCCAAAACCGGCGACAGCGTCGTAAAATGATAATTTGCAATCTTCGGTTTTGCACCGCTGACTACACTGATAAAGGTGGATTTCCCGACATTCGGGAAACCAACCAGACCGACGTCCGCCAAGAGTTTCAGTTCCATCTGAATTTCAAACCGTTCCCCCGGCGTGCCCGGCTTGGCAAAACGCGGAATCTGACGGGTAGCCGTGGCAAAATGCTGATTGCCGGCGCCGCCCTTTCCGCCATGGGCAACGATGACCGGTTCCTTCGAGGAAATATCGGCAAACACACGGCCGGTTTCCGGATCGGTCAAAAGCGTACCGCGCGGCACACGGATCACCAGATCCTCCCCGCTGCGACCGGTACAGTTGGACGAACGTCCATTTTCTCCATTCTGCGCCGCAAATTTGTGGCGAAAACGGAAGTCGGCAAGGGTCGAAAGGTTATCGTCCGCAACAAAGATGACATCACCGCCGCGACCGCCATCGCCGCCATCCGGTCCGCCGGATGCAACATATTTTTCGCGGTGGAACGATACGCAGCCATTGCCGCCGTTCCCCGCTTGAATCACGATTTTCGCCTTATCGATAAACATGATTTCCTGCCGTTTCTCCGTGCAACAAACCAAACGCCTCCGCACGGAAGAAGCGTTCGGGATTCTTCGACTTTCAAGAAAAAAAGCGTGCTCGTTTGAAGCAAGCACGCTTTTACTCCGTTATTCTTACTGAGCCGGATAAACGCTGACTTTCTTGCTGTCGCGGCCAAGACGTTCAAATCTGACAACGCCGTCCACTTTTGCAAACAAAGTATCGTCCGATCCACGGCCAACGTTGGCACCCGGATGAATGTGCGTGCCGCGCTGACGAACCAGGATGTTGCCAGCCAGAACGAACTGACCGTCTGCACGTTTTGCGCCAAGACGTTTCGATTCCGATTCACGGCCGTTCTTGGTGGAGCCTACGCCCTTTTTATGAGCAAAAAACTGGATGCTGAGTTTTAACATACTTACACCTCCAAGTCGGATAATTGTATGGTTTCTGGATAATCCTCTGCCAGCAGCGAAAGCTGCAGATAAAGCGCATCTAAAAATGCTTCTGCCTGCTTGTCCGAATGGGAAAGCTTCAGCCGCACTTCATTTTCAAGCACCTCAACCGTTGCCGGATGATGCAAAATCTCGGTGATGCCATTTGCCGCCATCTGCATGGCCGACGTCACGGATGCACACACGATATCTTTTCCTTCGTCTGCATATTCCGCATGACCGGAAAGAGAAAATCCGTTCCGCTTCGCATTCGAGCGGAAAAAAGTTGCCTGAATCATCGATTAGGCTTTGATGGAATCAATTCTTACCTGCGTGTAAGCCTGTCTGTGACCCATTTTGCGGGAAGAAGATTTTTTCGGTTTGTAGGTAAACACGGTAATTTTTTTGCCGCGGCCATTTTTCAGAACGGTTGCGTTCACCACTGCACCGTCAACATACGGAGCACCGACGACGATCCCGTCTTCTTTTTCGACTGCGCAAACTTTGTCGAAAGCAACTGCATCATTTGCTTCTGCTTCGAGTTTTTCGATGAAGACAACGTCTCCTTCGGTTACGCGGTACTGTTTACCACCGGTTACGATCACTGCATACATTACTAAGGCACCTGCCTTTTCTCTAATCTCGCTACGAACAGGCGGCGTCTAAAAATAGACAGCACTTTTAAGCCCGTCATAAGCGGCTCTATTATTATAGCAAACCCACCGTCGGCTGTCAAGCACTATTTTGCAAAAAACTGCCTTTTTTCCGCAAAAAATCGAACTCATACCACCTGAGACATATCGTACATGCCAGGTTTCTGATCGACCAAAAAGAGTGCGGCATTGATGCTTCCCACCGCAAAGATTTCTTTGCTCTGCGCCTGATGGCTAATCGTCAGCACTTCATCGTGTCCGGCAAAGATGACGTCGTGTTCCCCGACAATCGTGCCGCCGCGGATGGCGTGCATGCCGATTTCCTTCGGATCCCGTTTGGCACGTTTGGCGTGGCGGTCGTATTCATAATGATAAATCTTGCCGCGTTCTTCGTTGATGGCGTTTGCAATCATGATCGCCGTTCCGCTCGGAGCATCCACCTTCTGGTTGTGGTGTTTTTCGACAATCTCGATATCAAACTGATCGCCGAGCACGGCGGCGGCCTTCTTCGCAAGGGTAATCAAAAGATTGATCCCCAACGACATATTAAAGGTAAAGAAGATCGGAATATCGGCCGACGCTTCCCGAATTTTTGCGAGCTGTTCGTCGTTGTAACCGGTCGTTGCCAGCACCAGCGGCAGCTGATGTTCTTTCGCGTAGGAAAGCAAATCATCGAGCGCCGAGGGGTTGGAAAAGTCGATGATGACATCCGCTTCATCTTTACAATCCGCATAGGCTTTGTAAACCGGAAAATCTCCGTAAGCTTCGCCAAAAAGATCTACCCCGGCCGCAACAACACAATCGGTG
>CALXIC010000213.1 GCA_944388265.1 uncultured Clostridia bacterium
CGTGCAGCGGGGACGGCGGGCAATGCAGTATTCCCGGCCAAAGAGCACCAGCCGGTGGCAGAAATCGCTGCTTTCTTCCGGCGGCAAAATAGCGCGCAGCTGTTTTTCCACCGAAAGCGGCACCTTGCTGCCGTCGGTCAGCCCCAGCAGCCCGCAGATGCGGATGCAGTGGGTATCGGTGACAACGGCCGGCTTTTTGTATAGATCACCCAGCACGAGGTTCGCGGTTTTGCGTCCAACGCCGGGCAGTTTTAGGAGTTCTTCCATCGTATCGGGAATCACGCCATTGTAATCGCGCAGCAAAACCTGCGCCATGGCGATCAAATCCCTTGCCTTGGTGTTGCCCAGTCCGCAGGGACGCACCAAGGGTTCGACTTCTTCAAAGGAAGCATTTGCAAACGATTCCAGGGAAGGAAACCGTTTGAATAAATCTTTGGTCACGATGTTGACGCGCGCATCGGTACACTGCGCCGACAAACGCACCGCCATAATCAGTTCGTGCGGATGTTCATAGGTGAGCGAACAGACTGCATCCGGATACACTTCGATCAATTTGTCAACCGCCCACTGCGCCAATTCCTGTTTGGTCATACTCTTCCTCCATCTTTTCGATCTTTGTTCTATTCTATCACATCATAGGAGAAAATGCCAGCTTTTGCAGGCGTTCGCCGGTTTCCAAAATATGTGAGATTGTGACATAGAATGTTCACCAATCGGAAAAAACACCGTGCTATAATAGCTAAAAAGGAAAGCTTGTGCTTTCAGGAGGCATTGTATGGGAAAATATCATGGTGTGGATTGCCCAATCTGTCATGAACCGCTGGAAAACGGGAAGCCGATTGCGGTTTGTCCCGAATGCGGCGCACCGTATCATAAAGAATGTATTGAACAAACAGGCAGCTGTATTTTTGAAGATCTTCATCGCGAAGGGAAAACGTGGGAAGCACCGAAGCCGGAAGAAAAGTATGCGCCGGACGAGGCGCGCCGGTGCAGCCGCTGCGGTACCCTTAATCCGGTGGGGAGTATTTTCTGTGTGGTGTGCGGCAATCAGCTGACGTCGTCCGATGCCGCATCGCAGGAACCGTCGGCCGATCCGTTTTCGCCGTTTTCACAGCCGGGTCAAGGACCTGGCGGATCATTCAGCCAGCAAAATCCGTATGGACAAAAGATTCCGTTTCAGATGCCCTATGATCCGTACAACACGCCGTTTGGCGGGGTGAATCCGGACGACAGCATCGATGGGATTCCCGTGCGGGACTGGGCGATTTTTGTCGGAACGAATACCCCTTATTTTATTCCGAAATTTAAGGAAATGTCGGACGGAAACCGCCGCTCGACCTTTAATTTTGCGGCGATGTTCTTTCAGGGATATTACTTTTTGTTCCGCAAGATGTACGTTTGGGGAATCTTGACGCTGATTTTGCAGCTGGTACTCGAACTTCCCTATGCATTGCTTGCGGTGAACTCCTATATGCAGCAGGTTTACGGCGGGGGATTCTCGGCGCTCAGCAGTGACGGCATGGTGATGCTTTCCAATATCGGGATGATTTTAGGGTTTGTGCTGCGTGCCTGCTGCGGGATTTTCGCCAACCGACTCTATATGGAACATGCCAAGAAGAAGATCGCCAAGTTAAAGCAGTCGATTTCGGACGATGCAGTGTATCGGGAACAGCTGACCAAAAGCGGATCGATTGCGCGCAATCTGGTGATCGGGCTGGTATTCGTGTATTTTGCGCTCATGTTTTTGAGCATGTTTATCGGCTTTTAAAGAGGAAAAAGGCGCAAATATAGGAAAAAAGATACTTGACACTACAGGAAACGTCTGGTATACTTTGATTGTTGTGGATTTTTCTGCAACTGTTTTTTGATTCCTTGCTCTGTGAATGTGCAGGGCCAAAGTCCAAAAGGAGGTGCTGTAAGTATGGCAAAGTTAACTCAATCCTACGAAGCAATGGTGATTCTGAGCACGAAGCTCGGCGAAGACGGCATTAAAGCATCGGTTGAAAAAATGACCGCTTTGATTACCGACAACGCTACCATGGAATCCGTCGATGAATGGGGCAAACGCAGACTCGCTTATGCGATCAACTACGAAACCGAAGGTTACTATGTGCTCTTCCATTTCACGTCGAAACCGGAATTCCCGGCTGAATTTGATCGTGTTTGCAAAATTACCGACGGCGTTATGCGTTCGATGATTATTGCAAAAGAAGCGGAAGAAGTCAAAGAAGCCAAAGAAGACTAAGAGGTGGATGCTTTATGTTGAACCGTGTGGTATTACAAGGGCGTCTTGCCGCTGACCCGGAATTGCGCCAAACGCCGAACGGCGTTTCGGTAGCATCGTTTCGGATCGGGGTGTCCCGCAACTATAACCGGGAGCAAACGGACTGGATCAACATCGTTGCCTGGAGACAGACGGCGGAATTTGTAAAGAAGTATTTCTTTAAAGGCAATTTGATTTTGCTGGAAGGTTCGATTCAGACCCGTACCTATCAGGATCGCGACGGCAACAATCGCAGTGCGGTTGAAGTGGTTGCAGATCAGGTTTATTTTGCAGAATCCAAGGGTTCATCGTCCGCTGGACGGCCGGCTGCTCAGGCTCCGTCCAATTTTCCGACGCCGGAACAGTTTTCGGAACCGGCGAAAGGACAAGGCTTTTCGATCGGGAATATCTCGGATTACGAAGAGATTGACACCGATGACGACGATCTACCGTTCTGATCGTTCCCCAAAT
>CALXIC010000214.1 GCA_944388265.1 uncultured Clostridia bacterium
TACAACTACGAGCGTATCCAAAGCAAAACAGGAGTAGCGCCGCTAACGCTGCGCCACTCCTGCTAAAACTGAATATTCCTACACCCGGGGCTTTTTTGTGCTGTCTGCACAATCTGGAGCAGTTCACTGCAAATGCCGGGGATTTTGTTTTTTGTTTATAAAGTCTTGAGTAGTCAAAAGCGCCCTGTCTGAAGAGTACAGACAAGGGCGCTTTTATTATGTTACGTCAATGATGTATCGATTACTTTTGGTCTTTCTCTCGAATGGTTCGACCACGAATCAACAGCACACACAGCCCAAGGAAGAAGCAAAGAGCCATCATGCACTAAAATTCAATCGGGAAATCATCTCCCGTTTCAGGACTGGAGGTAGCGTCCTCATCCGTGGAATCCGGAGTGGATTCGGAATCCGGTTTCGATTCCGTGTCCGGTTTGGACACGGTGTCCGGTTTGGACACGGTGTCCGGTTTCGAGGTCTGTTCCTCTTCGAATGTATTGGTGAGCGTAAGGGTGATGGTATTGTCCGCTTCGGATGAGGTCGTAGAAGCAGTCCAGTTTTCCAATTCTTCTTCCTCAACCGTATAAGTATAATTCTGAGTCACGCCGTTTGCATCCACATATACGGACGGCAGTGCTTCAAAAGAAGCGGTCCACTGATTGTCTTCGGAAAGTGTTGCGGTTTCCAGATTGACACGATTGCCGTCGGCATCCACCTGCACCAGTGTCACACTCACCGAATCCGGATGATCTGCATTACCCGACCAAATCTTTGTCACATTGACGGTTTTGTCGTGATTTTCCAGACCGATTACAATTTCACTGTTCGTCGCAATGCCACCGCCGCGGGATTCCGCAGTATTGTTGGAAATGACAAGTTTTGCCGAGCGCTGTGCCAATTCCTGATATTCAGCGGACAATTCGCCGTGGAGGCTGAATGATGTCTGGGTTTCGGTATAAAGCGAGGAATCTGCCAATTCATCTCCAGCGCTGTAACGGTCATCCTGACCATCCGAGTACCACTGCATCAAACCACCGCCCAAAGCACGTTTCAAAACGGTCATAATCGACGATTCCGACGACCAGGAAGGCTGTCTTTGCAGAATCAGCACGTCTTCACGATGAACGTCTGCATCCAATCCTTCATAACGAACATCGTCCCCAGAAGCATAGAGGATATTCCCGGTGGTACTTTGACCCTGTACATGGTTGCCGTAAATGGCGCCGCCCAGCGTGGAATAGGTTTCCGTTTCCGAGGTGGGGCACGCCCACACACCAGCACCGCGGATTGCCGTATTGCCGGTGATCAACACATTGGTCAAAAAGAGCGGGGACATACTGTGTCCGGAGTAGTCGATTCCACCGCCCCAATCTGCCGAACAGCCGGAAATCGTCCCGCTCAACAGCTTGATGCAATTGGTCTCGCGGTCTTGTCCGCTGCCATCCTGCGTTGTTAAGCTGTTCACCAGATACAGACCGCCGCCGCGGTTCTCTGCGGTGCAGGATGTAATGCTATTGCCATCCAGCGTTACGTCGGTTCGAACCCCACCGATTTCCCCGGTCGAGTTCACCACGATCCCAATGCCACCTCCATTGTCGGTTGCGGTACAGTTGGAAATGTTGTTGGAAAGAATCTGCATCTTGCCAACCAAACGACAGTAGATGGCACCGCCAATACCACTACCGTCTTTCGAAGAGCCATTGACTTCGCTTCCGGTTATGGTATTGTTCTGAATAGTCCCGGTCGTTCCCTGATCGGCATAGATGGCGCCGCCATTCCCCCAAACGACCGTATTGCCGGTAAAGGTACAGGAAGTGACTTCCAGTTCCGTATTCATGACATAAATAGCGCCACCGCCATGATAATCATTGGAACCATCCGTTCCGTTGGACTTGTTGCTTTCAAACGTCACGTCCGTACAGGTCAGTTTTCCTTCTTCCGCGTATACCGCACCGCCCTGTCCTGCCGAATTGATGCCGTTTTTCAACGTAAGATTGCGAAGCGTCAGATTGCCATTTGCTCCGACGGTAATCAGCGCAGCTTGCGCCGAACGCAAATCCCCGTCCACAATACCGGTATTTCCACCGTCAATAAGCACATTGTCTGCTTCCGTATGGAACAATGCGCCGTCAAATCCGGCATTACGAATAATGTGGATGCCCGTCAGATCCAGGATGGTATCTTTTGGAAGATCGATCGTTCCATCCACCGCAATCGTTTTGGCTCCGTCTTCGATGGCAAGTTGCAGTTCTTCCAAAGTATCCACCGTTGCATCTGCACTTGTTTCCGATCTCCAAACCCAAAGCGGCGAAAATTCCGCAGAATATTTTTTCCCGTTTACTTCCACCGAAGCTGTAATGTTTACGCTGACATATTCTGCCGTGATGTACCCTTTTTGGGTTGTGACAGTCACCGACTGCGCCGTTTCATCACCGAATGGAACGACATCAGGATTGCTGCTGCTCCAGGTAATCGGAGTATTTTCATCCGCACCAACAATTTTACTGGTATCAAACGTCACCTGAATGGTTGTGCCTTCATAAATATTGGAGGGCTCGCAGGTAATGGGCGAAGAGGAAGAATCTGCCTGTATGCCCATATCATCGCTGCTGTTCGTCGGATAGTTGTAAAGATAATCCTGCCCTCCGATACGAAGCCAAGGCTTTGCACACACACGCGCCGTTTCCGTTTCCTGATAGAGTGTAAGCATTGCTTTAGCAGAATTGGAGGAATCCACTTCCAACCCCACAACCTCCGAATTGTCGACACTTCAGTCCCATTTCGACACCGTCGCATTCTGCAGTGCTTCTACCTTAGTGCCTTCCAGCGTTTTATTTTCCCAAAAAGCATACAGCGCAGTAGGTTCTGCAAACGGAATTTTAGTTGATCCAGTGGTAATTCCGGTACCGCCTGCTTCCAAGGCATATTCAACCCCGTTGTTATAAGTACTAATGGAAGGCACAAAGCAAACGTCACAACTACCTACGACTTCATTTTCATAAAGCGCCTGAATCGTCATGATGTCGCCGGCTTGATTTTTTCCGTATGTAGGGCTAATGCTCCAAATATGATCGCCGTCGTTATCGTTGAACGACACTTTGCCTTCGTTTTGCGGATCTGCAACCACAAAGGTGATGAGATCTTCATATCCCTCTGTCACGGTATAACTCATACGAACAGGCTGATTGGTTTTTACCAAAATATTATCCATTTCAACCGTCACCGGACCGCCCAATCGCATCACCGGGTCGCCTGTCGAATCATTCCCATTTTCTGCATCGCCATCGTTTTCCGTCGTTTGCATTTGATCAGTCAAACCGCTATCGACTTCCATCGCAAATACCGAAAATGGCAAGAGTCCGACCAGCATAAACACACATAATGCTCGCAACAATACGCTGTTTCATTGCCTTTTCTGAATCCTCCTCGACTGTATTCTTCACACGTCAACTATTGTAAAAAGCTAAAATACGTCTTAACGTCATGAAAAATACATAATTTTGTAACTATTATATCATTCTTACACAACAGATGCAAGTCGCACATCTTGCACCCGTGTTAATTTCAATGATTTAGTTTATTTTGGCCAAATCAATACCGCGACCTTCGTAAAATATTTTATGGAATTGATCAAAACATCTGTTTATTATACATTCTTTTCTCTTTGCTTTACGGAAATATAAAAAAAGCGTTCTCCCGTTTTTCGGGAGAACGCTTTTCGCACAGTCAAGAGAAACATTCCCTTTATAGCCAAAAGATGGAATTACAGTTTCACAATTTCGCCGTAGACTTCACGTCCGCAGCCAGCTGCATTGGATTCATCGGTATCGATGTGCATTGCCAAAGCAAATTTCGGGCTTACACGAACGACAACATCGCCAAACACCGTCTTACGTTCCGGCGTATCCAATTTGACAGCCACAATTTCTTTATCCGAAACACCGAACGTTTCTGCATCTTCCGGGGTCATGTGAATGTGGCGTTTTGCAACGATTGCGCCTTCCGAACATTCAATTTCACCGCACGGACCAACCACTTTAAACGCACCGCTGCCTGCAACGTCGCCCGATTCACGGATCGGAGCGGCAATGCCCAATTTTCTAGCGTCCGTCAAAGAGATTTCAAGCTGAGTTGCGCTGCGTTCCGGCCCAAGGATGCTCACCCCTGCCATTTCGCTCTTCGGCCCCACTACTTTTACCCGTTCTTCGCAGGCAAACTGACCCGGCTGGGACAGATCTTTTTTCTTGGTCAGAGTTGCGCCTTTTCCAAACAAAACTTCCAAGTCTTCTTTCGTGACATGAATGTGGCGTGCAGAAGTTTCCACTACAAATTTTGCCATGTTGTTCTACTCCATTCCTTTTCGGCAAAGCCGAAATTTGTTTTCTTTTGTACGTTTTTATTATAATCCTTTCGGAACTGTATTTCAAGGACTTTTCAAACAAACGCCCGACTTGTTTTCCAGTGACTGCCCTTTCCACGGAGACCAGCATTTTTTCGTGACGCAAAGCCGCTCAAATGTTGACCGAACAAAGCTCACACGAAGGTAAATTAAACCGGTTTTGCTGATCCGCACTTTTTCCGAAAAAAAGCGTATCATTCCAGTCAGTTTAAGAATTATGAACTCTAAAATTTAATTAAAATTTGAAACCTCAAATTATGTAGGTGGTTATACCG
>CALXIC010000215.1 GCA_944388265.1 uncultured Clostridia bacterium
CAAGCATAACCAAAGCGGTTATACGAGAACGCGTTGGACCACAGATAATAGGACATCGTATAGGTCGAATAACCCGGGCCGCCGCTGGTCATGATGTAGATTTCATTGAAGACCTGGAACGCGTTGATGACCGACATAATCATGACGTAGTACAAAGACGGCGTGATCAGCGGGATTTTAATGTAGATGACCTTCTGGAACGGGGTGATGCCGTCGAGGTCGGCCGCTTCATACAGCGAATCCGGAATGCCCTGCAACGCGGCCAGGAAGATCAGCATGTTGTAACCGGCGCCTTTCCAAACCGACATGATACAGATGGAGAAAATCGCCAGGTTGCCGTCGGACAGCCACGGCACCGACGGAAGCCCAATCTGATTGAGCGCATAGTTGATGATACCGAAGTCGGTGTTGTACATCCAGGTGAAGAGCAGCGCGATGACGAGCATCGGGCTGACATACGGCAGATAGAAAATCGTACGGAAGATGCCGATGCCTTTGACCGGCATGTCCATTGCCAGTGCCAAAACAAACGAAAGCGTCAGTCCAAGCGGAATGTACAAAACGACCCATTTCAGGGTGTTCAAAAGCGACGTGATGAAAATTTCATCACCAAACAATTCCTGGTAGTTTGCAATCCCGATGAATTCAATATCGGTGATGAGGTCCCATTTGGTAAAGCTCAATACGATGGATGCGACGATCGGGATCAAAATAAACACGAAAAGCCCGATGACCGCAGGCAGCGTAAAGAGATACCCCTCGATGTTATCCCGCCGCTGAATGGAATGCGACGGCTTCTTTTTGGCTGCGACTGACACAAAATCAACTCCTTTTTATCTTCAAAACACCCTTTGGGGTGTTTCGCACAAAACAAAAGCCGGGAATCCGTCCCGGCAAAAAGGTCACTGCGTTCCCCGAACGCAACGGGAAGAACCCTTCTTCCCTGAAACATTCTTTTTTGCAGGATTTGTTGCAAAGAAGGTGCCTTGCCGTAATCGCCTTTGATCGGTCAAACAGCACAGATAACGTATATTCTTTCGTTCATAATTAAAAACGAAAAAAGCACCCAATTTGGGTGCTTTGTAGCGAATATTATGCATGAACGAAAAACTATGAATTTAAAAACAAATGATGGATTATGCGTCAATGTTACCATATTTTTTTCATAATTGCAAGTTTTTTTCACAAGTTGTCCATCGTTTATTCACAATACACAAAGGATTCTTTGAAAATTTGTTGCATATCCATGCATACACCTCCCATTCGGCAGATTTTATGAAGGAAAACTTGCTTTTTCACCAGTTTGAAGATGCCTTTGCGCCCCTTTTTACCGAAACGGCGGCATTTTCTGCAAAATTTGATTGAATAGAAAGCGAATCTGTGGTATAGTGAAGTTAGAATCAACGGTAAAAAAGCCCGTATTTCCCAGCTTTTTCCATATTTCGAAGGTTGGTTTATGAACGGAGGAAACAACATGAAAAGAAAAATTTTATCGGTACTGTTGGCCGTCTTTTTGGCCATCGGGCTGTTTCCCGTCACGGCGCTGGCGGCAGATGCGCCTAATACTCTTTATGTGGGAAATAAGAGTCTTTCTCTCGTTATAGATTCCTACTGGACCACGGAGAATGGGAGTTTAGTTGAATCCAGTGGAAACGAAAACTGGAATGTCCATTACAATCCAGACACCGCCACCCTGACGCTGAACGGCGCGACGATTAAGGGAGATAATAGCGCAACAGGAGTGTCTTATGGCGCCGGGATCTATGCTCAGGGCAGCAGCAATCAACCAGTTGCCCTGACTATCGAACTGATTGGCGAAAATACCATCACAGGCAACTATGGGATTTTTTTGGATGCAGAGATAAGCGCGTCCAACTATGGTACAAACGCCACCCTGACTATTACGGGTGAAAACAATGGCAGTCTGGAAGTATCTGGTTCTTTTTACGGAATATTTGTCAAAAGCGGAACAGGCAACGCCTCCCTGACCATTGAAAACGCGTCTGTCGTGGCAAAGACTACTCAAACCAATTCTGGCTACGCCGGCGTCTGTGTGCAGTCCAGCGCGAATGCCACCGGCTCCCCGCAGCTTTCCCTTGCCGTCAATGGCGGCAGCCTGACCACCAGCGGCAGCGCAAGCGGTGAGGGAATAGAGTTTTATGTGGGAGCATATGAGGCTACCAGCGCCACCACCAGCCTGACCGTCACCGATCATGCCATTGTAGACGCCAGAACCGGCGGGATCAGTGCAAGTGGTGTCAGAGTTAACCCGAATGTCAATATTGGCAGTACCGGCAGCACCGGCGGCATCGTATTTGACGGTACGGAAGGCACCGTGTATAGCGATGTGACCTTGGATGAAAGCCTTACCATTAACCAGGGCGAAACCCTGACCATCCCGCAGGGGGCTACCCTCAACACCAACGGCAACCTGACCAACAACGGCACCATCGTGAATACTGGTGGCACGCTGACCGGCGACCCGGGCGGCACGATTGTCACCGCCCCCGCCATCACCACCGAAACCCTGCCCGAAGGCACGGTAGGCGAATCTTACACGGCAACGCTGGAAGCAACCGGCAACAACATGACCTGGAGTCTTGACAGCGGCACCCTGCCCGACGGTCTGACGCTGAACAGTGACGGCACCATCACCGGCACCCCCACTGCGGCGGGCACTTCGACCTTTACCGTCACTGCCACCAACAGCGCTGGCAGCGTCAGCAAGGAATATACGCTGACCATCAAACCGGCTGTGGTTTCCGTTACCGGCGTAGCGCTGGACAAGTCCGCGCTTTCCCTCACCCCCGGCAAAAGCGAAACCCTGACCGCCACGGTAGCGCCGAACAATGCCACCAATCAAGATGTCACTTGGAGCAGCAATAATTCCGATGTTGCTACCGTCACGGACGGTAAAGTCACCGCCGTAAAAGCAGGCACGGCCACCATCACCGTCACCACCGAGGACGGCAACAAGACCGCTTCCTGCAACGTGACCGTGACCGACGCCGCTTACAGCCTCTCCGCCGACCCGTCGGCAATCGATTTCGGCACCGTCAAAACCGGCTACACCCAGCCCGAAGCCAAGACCGTGACCGTCACCAACACCGGCAATCAGACCCTGACCTTAGAACAGCCCAAGGCGGATCATTTCGACATCGGCGAACTCTCCCAGACCGAACTGGCTCCGGGAGAACGTGCGTCCTTTACGGTACAGCCCAAAGCGAAGCTGCCGTTTGGTACGTTCAACGACAGCATTTCGATTTCCGCCGCTTCCGGCTCCAACGAAGCTTCCACCACGATCACGGCGCAGTTCACCGTGGAAAGACGCACCGCGGATACTACCGACAACAACAAGGATCAGACCTCCTCTCCGCAGACCGGCGACGACAGCAATCTTTTGCTGTGGGGTGTGCTGGCACTTGTGGCACTGGCAGGATTGATCTGCGTCATCGTGATGATGAAACGGAAAAAATAATAAACAGTTAGAAAAAATAAAAACAGCAAACCCCGGCGGTTGAACCGCCGGGGTTTTTGTCGGGATGCACCATCACAGGATTGCAACCACAAAACACCAAAAACGTTTCCAAAACGACAAAAAAGGCAGGCAACATTTGCCTGCCTTTTTTCGATCAAAATCAGTCGCGTTCGAGTGCGCTGAGCCCCGAGCGCATCATGCGCTTGATGCCGTAGGGCTTCATCAGCTGGATGAAGGCGTCGATCTTGCGCGGTTCACCGGTCAGCTCCAGCACCAGCGACTGCTGGTTGACGCTGACGATCTTCGCGTGAAACAGATTGGCCACCTGAATCAGCGAGGCGCAGGTTTCTTCGTTCGTTCCCGCGCAGATGAGCACATGTTCGCGCAGCACGGCGTCGCTCTGGCGCAGGACGTTGACCTCCCGCACCTCGTGAACCTTCTGCAGCTGGTTGGAAATCTGGATGATGGCGTCCTTCGTCCCGGTGGTCACGATGGTGATGCGGTAAATGTCCGGGCTTTCGGTCGAACCGGCGGAGATGCTTTCGATGCTGTATCCGCGGCGGGAAAACAGGCTGATGATGCGCAGCAGCACCCCGGAATGATCGTCACAGACGATCGACAACACATGTTTGGTTTCTTCCATGGGTATTCCTCCTTAATCGTCAATCGCCAGTTTGGTGATCGGATGGTCGAGCGCGCCTCCCGGCGGAATCATCGGCAACACGTTGATGTCGCGGTCGATGCAGCATTCAATCAGCACGGGACGTTTGGTTTTGAGCGCTTCTTCCAGCACCGGACGGATGTCCGACGCTTTTTCGATGCGGTAAGCATCGATGTGGTAAGCGCTTGCCAGCGCCAGATAGTCCACGTTGCGGTCCAGGGTGGTCTGCGAAAAGCGCTTGTCGTAGAAGAGGCGCTGCCACTGGCGCACCATGCCCAAAACGTTGTTGTTCATGAGCAGTTCGATCACCGGAATCTGGTATTTCGAAAGGGTGACCAGCTCGTTGCAGTTCATATGGAACGATCCGTCACCCGCGACGTTGACGACCCGTTTGTCGGGATTTGCCACCTGCGTGCCGATGGAAGCGCCCAAACCGAAGCCCATCGTGCCCAAACCGCCGGAGGTGATGAGCTGACGCGGATGGGTGAACGGGAAAAACTGTGCCGTCCACATCTGATGCTGTCCCACTTCGGTGGAGATGAGAAGGTCGTCGCCGCCCAGTTCTGCGAGCGTTTCGAGCACTTCTTTCGGGGTCACGGCGTCGGCTGACGGTTTTTCCATCATCGCCGGCGCTTCGTTTTGCCAGGCTTTGATCTGCGCCATCCAGTCCGGATGGGACTGCTGCGGCAGTTTGCTGCACAGCGCATCGAGCACATAGCGCGCGTCGCCGACCAAACGGCAGTCCACGCGGATGTTTTTATTGATTTCCGCCTGATCGATTTCAATCTGGATCATTTTGGCGTTGGGTGCAAAGGATTTCACGTCGCCGATCACGCGGTCGGAAAAGCGGGTGCCGATGCCGATGAAGCAGTCGCACTCCGTCACCGCATGGGAAGACGCCACCGTGCCGTGCATGCCGAGCATACCGATGAAGCGCTCGTCCTTGTTGTCAAAGCCGCCCAGCCCCATCAGCGAGGAGGAGACCGGTGCGTCCATCAAATCGACAAAGCGGCGAAGCACCTGCGACGCATTGGAAGCAATCAATCCGCCGCCGGTATAGATGTACGGTTTTTTGGCGTTCTGCAGCAGGGTGAGCGCCTCATTCAGATCTTCCGGTGCAAACGACGCGGCGTAATTGGAAACTTTTTCCGCCGGTTTTTTCGTAAATTCGCACACCGCCCCGCTCACATCCTTCGGGATGTCGATGAGCACCGGGCCGGGACGTCCGCTTTTGGCGATGACAAACGCTTCGCGGATGGTATCGGCGAGTTCTTCCACGTCTTTGACGATGTAGTTATGTTTGGTAATCGGCATGGTCACGCCGGTAATATCCACTTCCTGAAAGCTGTCCAGCCCCAGCGAAGCACAGCCGACGTTGCCGGTGATGGCAACCACCGGAATGGAGTCCATATTAGCAGTTGCAAGCCCGGTGACGAGGTTGGTTGCCCCCGGTCCGGACGTGGCGATGACCACCCCGACTTTGCCGGTGGAACGGGCATAGCCGTCCGCCGCATGGGAAGCGCCCTGTTCGTGCGCGGTCAGTACATGGCGGATGCGGTCCTGATATTGATAAAGCGCGTCGTACAGATTCAGCACGGCGCCGCCCGGATACCCGAATACGGTGTCAACTCCCTGCTCGAGGAGGCATTCCATCACGATTTCGGAACCGTTTAATTTCATTGAACATCTCTCATTTCATTACGTTTTCCGTTTCAAACGGTATTCCATATTATGATACCGCAAAGCGCCCTATTTGTCAACGAATCCGCCCGAAGAAAACAAAGCCGGCGGCATTCGATTTTTCGAACGCCGCCGGCAGGGGACGGATGCTTTTTTTCACCGTGCATTCGGATCGGTCGGCAGACCGAAACTCACGGAAATGGCCTGATTGATCTGCTGCATCGACGCATCGTCGAGCCGTCCCATTTTGCTGCGCAGCCGCTTTTTATCGATGGTGCGGATCTGTTCGAGCAGGACGATGGAATCTTTCGATAACCCGCACCCCTCGGCCGCTACGGCAATGTGGGTAGGTAAATTCGCCTTTTCGGTTTGACTGGTGATGGCGGCGGCGATGACCGTCGGGCTGTAACGATTGCCCAGATCGTTTTGCACGATGAGCACCGGGCGGGTACCGCCCTGTTCGGAACCGACCACCGGACTGAGATCGGCGTAATAGATGTCGCCACGTTTGACCGACATACTTCTCCACTCCTTTGCTTTTTGTGGTTCCTGCACCTTTAGTGTAAAGCAAAAGAACGGGATTTATTCAGACCTGTCAAAAGGCGTTTTCTTTTCCGGAATGTTTTAATTTTTCGCGCAAAAACGAGGCAATTTCCGATAAAAGCGCTTCGCTCCAGAAACTTCCTTCGTGTTCCGCGCCTTCCACGGCGAGCATCTGCACATCCGCGCCGCAATCAAAGAGCTTTTCGGCAATCGCTTCGCACTGCGCATAGGGCACCAGCGGATCGGCCGTGCCGTGCAGTACCAAAAAGGGCGGATAGGATTTGCCCGCTTCGACGTGGGAAACCGGGCTCATCTCGATCATGCGCTCTTTGGCAAGAACGGGATCGTCCCCCAAAAGTCCGCGGAAAATGGCGGAAAATTCTTCGTTTTGGACATAATCGAGTTTATTTAGCATCGCGGGCAGATCGGTCGGCCCAAAGCAGGCGCACACCGCAGAAACTTCGTCCGAAATGCCGGCGTATTCTTTTGTTTCATAGGCGGGATCGTTTGCGGTCAGCCCCACCAAAAGCGCGGTGTTTCCGCCCGACGAGGTGCCCCAGATGGCGACGCGCGCAGGATCGATGCCGTATTCCTTTGCATGCGCGCGCAGGCAGCGGATGGCGCATTTCACATCCTGCAAATAGGCGGGAAAGGCATGGCCTTCGAGTGAATTGCGGTGGGTCACCGTCGCCACCACAAAGCCCATCCGCGCAAACTGCGACAGCTGCGGGATTTCAAAGCAGACATCCGGAAAGGTCCAGGCGCTGCCCTGCACAAAGACGATGGCGGGACGCTTGAGGGTGGCCGTATCGGTCCCTTCAGGCACCCAGGGAAGCATCATCCACAGCTTTAATGGCGCGCCCGTTTGGGTGGAATAGGTCACATCCGGCAAAAGTCTTGCCATCCCGGCAAGCGAGGGGTTGTTTTTGAGTGTGCGGATCGGCAGTTGTTTCATGGTTTCTCCTCCTGACAGCGAGTGTTTCTACCGCTATTATCGGTCCAGCAAACCGGAAAGTCAAGCGCTTTTCCCGGCAAAACCCTCCCTTTTCGCGGGTGCAAAAATGTGGTATACTCAAAAAAGACGTCAGATGAAAAGGAGAGTTTTATGGAATCGCTCAGTCCCATTCGCGTGTACGGCGCGGTGGAAAACAACCTCAAAGGGGTCACCATCGAAGTGCCGAAAAAGAAAATCACCGTCTTTACCGGCGTGTCCGGGTCGGGCAAAAGCTCGCTTTGCCTCGATACCCTCGCCGCAGAGTCCCGCCGCGAACTCAACGAAACCTTCCCCACTTTTGTCCAGCAGTATCTGCCCAAATACGGCCGCCCGCAGGTGGAGCGCATCGAAAATCTGCCGGTCACCATCGTCATCGACCAGAAAAAGCCCGCGGGCAACACCCGCTCCACCGTCGGCACCTATACCGACGTGTATGCGCTGCTGCGTCTGCTCTTTTCGCGGGTGGGCAAGCCGTTTGTGGGTTATTCCGATACCTTTTCCTTCAACCATCCCGCCGGCAAGTGCCCCCGCTGCGACGGCTTGGGCGAAGTGACCGAGCTTGATATCCACAAGCTGGTGGATTTTAACAAGTGCCTCAACGACGAGGACGTCATCCACTTCCCCACCTTCACCACCGGCGCGTGGCGCTGGAAGCGCTACGCTTACAGCGGATTGTTCGACCTCAACAAAAAAATTTGCGATTACTCCAAAGAGGAACTCGATCTCTTTTTGTATTCTCCGCAGATCAAACTGAAAAATCCGCCCGCAAACTGGCCGAAATCGGCAAAATTTGAGGGCATTTACCCGCGCATGTACCGCAGCATCATCACCACCAAGGAGGGCAAACGCCAGCAAAAGGTGCTGGACCGCATGATCTCCACCTTTCCCTGTCCGGACTGCGGCGGCACCCGCTTAAACGAACGGGTGCGCAGCTGTAAAATTAACGGCAAAAGCATTGCCGACGTCGCCGATCTGCCCATCCCCGAAGCGATCGCCTTTGTGAAATCCATCGACGACCCGCTGGCGGTCGATTTAAAGCGGGAGCTTTTGAAAAAGCTCACCGCCCTCGACGACATCGGGCTGGGATACCTCACCCTGTCGCGCGGCACCGGCACCCTCTCCGGCGGGGAAGCACAGCGCATCAAAATCGCGAAATACGCCAACTCCGCCCTCACCGATATGGCCTACGTCCTCGACGAGCCGAGCGTCGGGCTGCATCCGCAGGACATCGCCCGCCTCAAACGAGCGCTGCTGCGCCTGCGCGACCACGGAAACACCGTGCTCATCGTCGAACATCACCGCGAAATCTTGGCCCTCGCCGACCATTTGATCGAACTGGGCCCCAAAGCGGGCAGCGAAGGGGGCGAAGTGCTCTACACCGGCGATCTGGCGGGACTCCTCTCGTCCGATACCGCAACCGGACGGATGCTGCGCCGCCAAACGGGATTGAAAGAGACGGTGCGCGCCCCGAAATCGTGGTTTTCCATCGAGCACGCCACCCTCCACAACCTGAAAGATGTGAGCGTTTCGGTGCCGTTGGGGGTGCTGACCGTCGTGGCGGGGGTTGCGGGTTCGGGCAAAAGCTCGCTGATGGAATCCTTTTTGCAGCAGTATGACGGAGAGGCGATCTCCATCCGCCAAAAGGACATCGGCATCAATCTGCGCTCCACGCCGGCCACCTATCTGGACATCGCCGACCCCATCCGCAAGCGCTTTGCCAAAAAGACCGGACAGCCGGCTGCACTCTTTTCCTTTAACTCCAAAGGCGCCTGCCCGGTGTGCGGCGGCAAAGGGGTGATTACCAGCGATATGGCGTTTATGGACACCATCGAAACCCCGTGCGAAGCCTGCCGCGGCACCCGTTATTCGGACGAAGCACTGCAATATACCGACGACGGCAAAACCATCGCCGACGTGATGGCGCTGTCGGTGCGCAAAGCGGCGCGCTTTTTCAAAGACGAGCCGTTTGCCCCGGCGCTTCAGGCGCTGGAACGGGTCGGACTGGGGTATCTGCGGCTGAATCAGTCGATGACCACCCTTTCGGGCGGCGAACTCCAGCGGGTGAAGCTCGCCTCCTACCTCGACCGCGAAGGGGATCTCTTCATCCTCGACGAACCGACCGACGGGCTGCATCTCGACGACATCCGCCGCCTGATGGAGGTCTTTCAGCAGATGGTGGACGCGGGCAACACCGTGATCCTCATCGAGCACAGCCTCGACGTCTTAAAAGAAGCGGACTACGTCATCGAACTGGGGCCCGGCGGCGGGCGCATGGGCGGCCAGCTGCTGTTTGCGGGCACGCCGAAAGAGCTGCTAAACGCTCCGCATTCCGTCACCGCCCCCTATCTGCGGCAAAGCCTTCGTCCGTTTACCGCCAAACGCAGTACCGAGGCATAAACCAAAACGTTTCGATCAAACCTTTTCAAAGGTTTGCGGTTTTCAAAGGCAGAGCCTTTGGCCGGTTTCCGCAGAAAGCGGAATCTTTTTCCAATGATCCCTCTCTTTTCATCAACAAAAGCCGCCGGTCTCCCGGCGGCTTTCCACACACATAAAATTCACCGGACTGCACAAAACAAACAACCGTTTTCCGGTTGAACTTTCCAAAATACTCTGTTATACTGAGAAAAATAGGAGGTGGTTTGGATGTTTTCGTTCCAAAAGCCCGCACTGCCCTACGATCCCGCCAGACAGCGCCCGGTGCTGCGCGTGAGCATCTGCACCGGCGAACAGGTTGCGGGGCTGGAAGACCGCAAAACCGGCGCCTTTGAAGATATCATGCTCATCCGATCACCCAAGGATTTGCAGCGCTTTTGCAAAAGATACGGCGTCCTGCCAGAAAATCTGGTGCGGCGGTATTGAATCAGTTTTGCTTGCGCACGATGCGGTAATCGTCGTTGTTTTGATAATACGGACACTGGTAGCGCGGGTGCGAGAGCAGGCGCTCCATCTCGTCCATATCAAACTCGGCTTCGCAGAAGTAGCCTTCTGCCTCATCGTCGTATACATAAAAGACACAGCTTTCGCAATCCATTCCATTCATGCCGTTTTCCCCCTTTTTGTTTCAGTATAGCAGATGGCGGCAAAGAAATCCATCCTACCGGAAAGGAAACCTCTATGAAAAAAGTACTTCAAACCATTTTGATCTTATTCTTTCTCGGCATGTTTTTGGTCAGCGGATACTTTATCTTCGATTATTTCTGGCAGTCCGCGAAACAGGAACTGCTCTACAGCAGCCTCACCGACGTGATCGAAGAGGCGCAAAACAAACAAGTCTCCTCCGCCGAAAGCGAAGAGGATCCGATGTTGGATGCACTTGCCGAGCTTTCCAAGCAAAACGACGATCTCGTCGGCTGGATCCGCATGGAGGATACCAACGTCAACTACCCGGTGGTGCAGTCCATCGACGAACCCAACTTTTACCTGCACCACGACTTTGAGAAAAACGAAGCCAATTTCGGCTGTCCCTATTTGCAGGAAAACTGCGACATCGACAAGCCGTCCGATAACCTCGTCGTCTACGGCCACCACATGAAAGACGGGTCGATGTTTGCCGATCTGGAAAAATATTCGGACGAGGAATTTTTCCAATCCCACCCCACCTTTGATTTCTACACCCTCACGAAAGGGTACTCCTACGAAATCATCGCCGTGTTTAAAACCACCGCCACCGTCGGCGACGACAGCGCCTTTTATTACCACGAATTTGTCGATGCCGCTTCCCCGGAAGACTTCGACGAATATGTTTCCACCTGCAAGGCGCATTCCCTCTACGACACCGGCGTTACCGCTTCCTACGGCGACACCCTCCTCACCCTTTCCACCTGCGACTACACCCGCACCAACGGGCGGATGGTCGTCGTTGCCAAACGGACAGCTTCTTAACGAAACAAAACCAGCAGCCGGCGCACCAAAAAGTGCGCCGGCTGTTTTGTTGTTGGTGCTTCATTTTTACATCCCATGTTCATCATTTTGTATATTTTTTCAAATTTGCAATGAATTCCGAATGAAATGGACATAATCTTGCATTTTGAATACGAATTATGACAAATTTATGAACTATTCATGTGAAATTTCAGTACTGTTGTCCCTTTTCATTCCCTGGTTCCTTCGCTATAATTAAGGATACAGTTCATCTGTATCAGCCGTTTTTGCAGATGATCCACTTGAAATAAAAGGAGGATATGATTATGAACGGCGTTGTGATTATCTTAATCGCAATCATTGTATTGGCAGCCGGCTATCTGCTGTACGGCCGCTGGCTGACAAAAAAATGGGGCATTGATCCCAATGCTAAGACCCCCGCTTACACCGAATACGACGGCGTGGACTATGTTCCGGCAGAAAGAAGCGTCGTGTTCGGGCATCAGTTTGCATCCATCGCGGGTGCTGCCCCCATCAACGGCCCGATTCAGGCGGCCATTTTCGGCTGGCTTCCGCCGCTTTTGTGGTGCCTTTTGGGCGGCGTTTTCTTCGGCGCGGTACAGGACTTTTCCGCCATGTACGCTTCGGTGAAAAACAAAGGCCATTCCATCGGCATCATCATCGAACAGTACATCGGCAAATTCGGCAAAAAGCTGTTTTTGGCGTTCTGCTGGTTGTTCTGCATCCTGGTCGTAGCCGCTTTTGCGGACATCGTCGCCGGCACCTTCAACGGATTTGATACCGAAGGGGCACTGGTCGCATCGAATGCTTCGGTCGCTACCACGTCCATTCTCTTCATCATTGCTGCGGTCGGCCTAGGCTTTTTCCTGCGCGTGTCGAAATTGCCCACCATCGGCAACTCCGCTGTGGCGATTGTCCTGCTGGTTGCGTGCATCGCACTGGGTCTGGCACTGCCGATTTACCAGACGCTCGGTTTCTGGCACATCTTCATTTTCATTTACATCTTTGTGGCGTCGGTTGTGCCGGTGTGGGCGCTTTTGCAGCCGCGCGACTACCTCAACAGCTATTTGCTGATCGTGATGATCATTGCCGCTGTGGTCGGCATTCTGGCATACAATCCGTCGGTCAACCTGGTTCCCTTTACTTCCTTTGAGGTGAACGGCCAGTACCTCTTCCCGACGCTCTTCGTCACCATCGCTTGCGGCGCCATTTCCGGGTTCCATTCGCTGGTTTCTTCGGGCACCGCATCCAAACAGATCAAAAATGAACGCGACATGCTGCCGGTTTCCTTCGGTTCCATGCTGCTGGAAGTCATGCTGGCCGTGATTTCGCTGGTGTGCGTCGCCTATTTGGCAGATGGCACCACCCTGCCGGAAGGCACGCCGCCGCAGATCTTTGCAACGGCCATCGCAACCTTCCTGACCAAACTGGGCATTCCGGAATCCTTCTCCACCACGCTGATTTTGCTGGCGGTTTCGGCGTTCGGCCTGACCTCGCTCGACTCGGTGGCGCGTGTGGGCCGTCTGTCCTTCCAGGAATTCTTCTACAACACCGACAAATCGGATGAAGAACAGTCTCCGGTTGTCAAAGTCCTGGCCAACAAATATGTGGCCACCATCCTCACGCTGGTGCTCGCTTACATCCTGGCAAAACGCGGTTATGCGGACATCTGGCCGCTGTTTGGTTCCGCCAACCAGCTGCTGGGCGCGCTGTCGCTGATCGCCTGCGCAGTATTCCTGAAACACACCAAGAGAAGCGGCTGGATGCTGTGGGTTCCGCTGGCCTGTATGCTGCTCATCACCTTCTCCGCTTTGGGTCTGAAAGTGGTATCTTTGGTGAAAAACCTTGCGGCAACGCCGAACTTCGGCGATGGTTTGCAGCTCGTGTTTGCAGTTTTGCTGCTGATCCTCGGCGTCATCGTCGCCATCATGGGCATCAAAAAACTGGCTGCTCCGGCAAGCGACGCTGCTCCGGCATCGAAATAACAAGATTTTCTATTGTTGCAAACGGCAAAACGATTTTTCGTTTTGCCGTTTTTGTTTGTTCACAGTCTTTTTACAGCATTCGGTTGATCGAACAGGGAAAATGGTGTAAATTATAGAATCAATCACCCAAACCGAAAGGAGAAACAAAATGAAAATCGCGATTGTCTTTGACAGCATCACCCAAAACACCAAAACCGTCGCCGAAGCCATTTGCCAGGCGCTTCCGCAAACCGACGTGGTCTATTGCGGCGCACCGGCGTCTGGTATCGACGCCGACTGCTATCTGGTCGGCTCGTGGACGGACAAGGGGATGTGTTCCGATAAAATCAAAAGCTTTCTGGAAACCCTCCACCACAAAACCGTCGCCTATTTCGCCACGGCTGGATTTGGGGGTTCGGCTTCCTATTACGAAAAACTCTTTGAACGCGTATCGGCCGTCATTCCCAAGGACAACCTGCTCGCATCGCCCTTTTTCTGTCAGGGCAAAATGCCCATGAGCGTGCGCGACCGCTACGTCCAGCTGATGACCGCACATCCCGAAGACCGCTCCCTTGCCGTTTCCATTCAAAACTTTGACGAAGCGCTGGCGCACCCCAACGGCGAGGATCTGCAAAACGCCCGAGACTGGGCAAAAGAAGTGGTCGAACAAGCACAAACGATTGGATAAAATTTCCGCTCGCCCGGTAAATGCTTCTTTGAAACCCTCGTTTTCTTTTTCGGGATTTTATGCTATAATCGGGGTAACATTAGGGGATTTCCCCAAGAATCGGAGGGATTTTCATGAAAGCACTGCTGCAAACAGCCGACCGTTATCTGCAAGAGTCCAACTGGAAAGATCTGGCGCCCATCAAACTCTGTTTGTTTTCGGTGGGAACCATCGTGGGGATGCTGCTCCCGCAAAAATACCGCAAACCGGCGCTTGTTGTGACGCTGATTCTCTTTTTGGCGACCTATCTGCCGCTGATGATCCGCTTTGTTCGGATGCTCACCGGCAAAAAGCGCCGCCTTTTTTAAAACCCCTTGAACTTTTCCAAAAAGGAAGCTTTGTATGAACCGCATCAACTGGCAAAAAGAAACCGACCGCATCATCGATTCCCTTGACGGACGAAAAGCAAGTCTCTTGCTGCACGCCTGCTGCGCGCCCTGCTCGTCCGCAAGCCTGGAATACCTCACCCAGCATTTTACCGTGACCCTCTTCTTTTACAATCCAAACATCGCCACCAAAGCCGAGTACGACAAACGGCTTTTGGAACTTCGCCGCTTCGTTTCGGAATATCCGTTTGAGCAGCCCATCGACGTGCTGGCGCCCGACTGGGAACACCGGGAATTTTTGGAGGCGGTGAAGGGCTTCGAACACGTCCCCGAAGGGGGCGAACGGTGCGAACGCTGCTTTTGGCTGCGGCTTCGCCATACCGCTGCGATGGCAGCACAAAAAGGCTTTGAATATTTCGGCACCACCTTGACCATCAGTCCGCTCAAACGCCCGGAAATCATCAATTCCTGCGGGCTGACGCTCGCCGAAGAGGAACATCTCCTCTACCTCCCGACCGATTTGAAAAAGCGCGGGCGGTATCTGCGCTCGATTGAACTGTCGCGGGAATATGACCTCTACCGGCAGGATTACTGCGGGTGTGAATTCTCCCTGGCCGAACGGCGAAACGCCGAAAAAGCCAAGCACGAAACGTCCGCCAAACCGGCGTCCTGAAGTAAGGCAAATCGCACTCCTACTTTTCAATCATGAACCCAGCCTGCATTTGACCAAATGCAGGCTGGGTTTTTTATTCGGATTTTGCAAAACCATAAAATCAGCAAATGGGTTTGCGTATGGAAAAAAGCCGCAAAAACGACAAAAATGGAAGATTTTTACTTGAATTGACCGCTCAAAAAAGATACAATGACGGTAGAAAAACCCATCCTTTCCGGTTTGGAGGTAGGAACATGAAACGCCTGTTTGCACTGCTTCTCGCAATCGCTCTGCTGGTCCCCTTTGCCGCCTGCGGCACATCCTCGCCGTCAGAAAATGCCGGTTCCAACCACACCGCATCGTCCGAAACCGCTGAAAACACCGAAGTTTCGGAGGAAATCACCCGCGCCATCTCTTACGGTCTGGTTCCGGAAACTTTGCAGGGGGATTACGGCAAAACCGTCACCTTTTCGCAGTACTGTGAAATGCTCACCAACTTGATTCGTCTGTGGGACGAAGACCGCGTGAACGAATGGGAGGAACTCATCGCCCTTGCCGCCGCATCGGACGAGGAAATGCGGCGGGAAGACGGCATTCTCGCCACCGCCTATGCGATGGTGCTGATGGAAAAGAATGCGCCCGGCGACTTCTTCCATCTGGACATCGACGAAGTCTCCAAACAGCTCGACAGCAACGGCGATACCCCCACCTGGGACTATCCGCTGTTCCCGACATGGGAGGAAACGGGTTTCGAATGGTGCAACAGCAACTATCTGTGGGGCGGGGTCACCACCTGCGCCATTTTGATCTCCCGCGTCAGCGGCAAAGCCATCTATCCCTACGATTTTGAGGGAAAATCCGCACATCTGCAAGATCCGCTCACCCGCGAGGAAGCCATCTGTGCGGTACTGCGGTTGGGAGAAATCGATTCTTCCGTGCTGGAACCGGACGGAAACTATATAGAGCTTTCCGAGGTAGGAACCTACGACGAAACCATCATCACCGAAAAACTGCTTCATGCCGCATCTGATTTACCGGAAGTGACCCAGGCGAAGCTGCCCACCGAATGGAAGGGCGCCGGTCTCAGCAGCAGCAAAAACGACGGCGGCGGTGCGGAATGCACCGATTTCCGGGAAACGGACATCAAATTCCTTGCCGACAACGGATTTAATTTTGCCCGCATCTTTTTGGGCTTTTCCACCCTTCGTTTTCCGAACTATCCGGAAGACGGAAGCCTGGTCAACGAAAACGAGCTGCGCGATCTGGATCAGCTCATCGCGTGGGGGATGGAATACGGCGTCCACATTCAAATTTCCATGAGCTTTTATCTGGATGAAAACGGCAACGACAAAAAGGACGATACCATCGCCGCAAACGACGCCGAATGGGCGCTGGTGCAGGAATACTGGACGATGCTCGCCCGCCGCTATGCGGGCATTCCCAGTCAGTATCTGACCTTTGATCTCTGCAACGAGGTTCAGCCTGCCCAAGGGGAGGATGTGTCCTATCCCAAAGAAAAGCTGGGCGAACTGATCTCCTCCGTCCGCGCGGCGGGCAGCGAGCGGGTGCTCCTTTATTCCTTCCAGGGGAACCCGAATGCCGATTGGGTGGATGCCGCCGCCTCTCTCGGGGTGGCCATCGGCTGTCACCCGTACTATCCCCAGTATATCACCACCACCGGATGGGAATACGCCGAACAAAACCCCTACGCTTCCCCCTCCTGGCCGCAGCCGTGGTTCCCCATGGGCAAAGTGCAGGACGGCGCAGCACCATTGATCCTCCAAGGCGACCTTTCGGGCGCAGAACTTTCTCTCCACATTGACGACGGAGTAGAGGGCACCGACATTGCGGTTTACGCCGATGAAGCGCTGGTGGAAACGATCACGCTTTCGGGCGGCACCCCAACCGAAGGAGACGAACCCTTTCTTTATCAAACACTGTACCCGATCACCCTGCCGGAAGGAACGAGCGAAGTAACCATTCAGGTTGCAGAAGGCGGCTACGCCAAAATCGACACCATCCGGTTAAACGGCAGCATGGGCGAAGTGGTCATGGTGCCCCACGACATTGCGGATTATCCCGACCGCAGCAACCCGCTTCCGCTGATCATTCAAGCGGACGGCACCTATACCAACAGCGAAGACCGCTTCGTGGACGGGGATGAAATCTATCAGGCGGACGTGAAACCCTATCAGGACATTGCCGCGAAATACGGGGTCGGCTTCATGGTGAATGAGTTCGGCATCTTCGGCACCAATGTGAACTGGGACAACGACGTGGTCGCCGCCTATCACGACACCGTTTTGCAGATGCTCACCGAGCAAAACATCGGCTGGTGCTACTGCGAACTCTACAATCCCATCCCCAATCATCTGACGCTGATGCCGGTGAGCGGTCAAACCGAATTCCAGTGGCAAAACGCCACCAAAGAAGCGGTGACCATCTCCTGCGAAAGCGGTGAGGAAATGGAATATTGGGTAAATCAGGAGCTGATGGACGTCTTCGAGAAATACACCAAATCCTAAGGGGTCACGGGTTTGGTTTCCAAAGTGAAAACGCCGCTGCAAATATGGGGTAACACAAAAACTCCCTGCTCTGTTGAGCAGGGAGTTTTTCCCAAACAAGAATATTCTATAAGAAACTCCCGGCAGATCCTGCCGGGGGATTTCTCTTTATGATTAAAAATGTGCCCTTCTGGTATTTCTCGTTAGTTCACTTGATTTTGAAGGAAATAGCGCAGTTCCTGATGATTGATCGCCGCATCCGCAAGGTTTAGGCAGCTGTTGCTCATACGGTCGATGCTCAACAGCAGGTTGCTAAACGGCGTGGTGAGGTTCGGCGAACATTTGCCTTTTGCCACGCGCTTCATATGCGCCCGGCGCATCTGGGTGTCCAGTTCGGAAACTTCGCCTTTGAGCTTCACCAGATGTTCCGCGGACGGTTCCTGATGTCCCAGCAGACAGGACAGCGAATCGGCGTACATTTCCTGAATCATGGAAAGGCTCTTGGTGAGATTTTCCATCGCTTCTTTGGAGTACTTATAGCGGTTGGTTTCCCGTTCTTCCATGCCGCGCACCACTTCGCTGCAAAGCTCATTGATGCGGGTCATATCACTCAGCACATACAAGAAGCCGGTGGATTGTCCCGCCTGTTCTTCGGTGAGTACCCCGCCGGAGAAGAGGTTCGAGAGATATTCGGTAATCGTCTGCGCCAGACGGTTGGTCTGCGCGATACGGTCGGACACCGCCTGCAGCAGGGAGCGGTCATCCTGCCGCACGGCTTCTTCCACACCGTTTAAATTGGCGGCGATCACATCGCCGAAATGGAGCACTTCTTTTGCAACAAGCTGCAACGCCGCCGTCGGCTGACCCAACAGTTTTTCATCCAGATAGACCGGCGTGCTGAGCGAAAATTCTGCCGCTTTGCTCTTTTCGGGCAGGATGCGCATGACGATCTTTACCATCAGCCAGATGAGCGGCACCCAAATGATGGTCATCACGACGTTGAAGGTGGTGTGTGCGTTTGCAATCTGACGGGAAATGACGTCCACTTCCGGGCCTTTCGGGGAAATGTTCTGGATAAACCAGGCAAAGGGTTTGACAAACCAAATGAAGATACAGGTACCGGAAATGTTAAAGATGCAGTGCGCCAGCGCGGCACGTTTTGCGTCGCGCGACTGCCCGACGCTCGCCATCAGCGCGGTGATGGTGGTACCGATGTTGTCGCCCAACAGAATCGGGATGGCGCCCGCCAGGCCGATGATGCTCGTCACACCGTCCGGGCCAGGCTGTTCGGCGAAGTTTTGCAGCACGGCGATCGTCGCACTACTACTCTGAACGACCAGCGTCATCAGCGTGCCGACCAGCACGCCCAGCACCGGAATATCCGACACTCTGCCGATCAGGTCGGTAAAGATCGGGCTTTCTGCCAGCGGTTTCATCACGCTGCCCATCGTTTCAATGCCCAAAAAGAGCAGCCCGAAGGAAAACACGGTCTGGCCGATGCTCTTGATTTTTTCGCTCTTGCCCACGAAAAAGACCAAAAAGCCGATGAAGATGATGGCGTAAATATAATCGCTGATTTTAAATGCAATGAGCTGTGCCGTCATCGTGGTACCGATGTTGGCACCAAAGATAATGGAAATTGCCTGCGGCAGGTTCATCAGCCCTGCGCTGACAAAACCGATGGCCATGACGGTGGTGGCACTACTGCTCTGGAGTACTGCTGTGGTAAGCGCGCCCGCCAGCACACCCAGAATGGGGTTTTTCGTCAACAATGCTAAAATCTGCTTCATGCGTTCGCCCGCTACTTTTTGCAGACATTCGCTCATCATGTTCATCCCGAAGATGAACACCGCAAGTCCGCCAAGCAGGCCAAAAATAATTTGCAGGTTCTCTTTCATATGGATCCTCCATCTTTTATGTTTTGTTTACAAAACTCTGCATTGTCATTGTAAAAGATCCTTTTTTCTCCATCTATCGCCGGAAAGTAAAGTTTTGTAAAATTCATGTAAGGTTTTGAAGGTTTCTTTTTTTACACAAGAAAACCAATCTTTTCCATTCCATTTTTAGTTGACAACGCCCAAACGTGTGGTATAATAAAAAAGAACAAATGTTCTTTTGGAGGGATTTTCTTGCTGCGCACAATTTTACATGCGGATTTTGATTGTTTTTACGCCAGTGTGGAGATGCTCTACCGCCCCAAACTGCGGCAGGTGCCGATGGCGGTGGGCGGCGATCCCGAACAGCGTCACGGTATTATTCTTGCCAAAAATTATATCGCCAAACAATACGGCATCAAAACGGGCGAACCGTTGGGGCAGGCGCTGGAAAAATGTCCCGATTTACAAATCGTGCCGCCCGATTTTTCCAAATACCGCCGCTTTTCCCAGATGGCGCGCCAAATCTATGAGGAATACACCGACCGGGTGGAGGCGTTCGGGCTGGACGAAAGCTGGCTGGATGTGAGCGCGCTGCTTCCCCTGTCGGAAGGGGAAGCGTTCGCCAAAAAACTGCAAACACGCATCGCCAAAGAACTGGGGCTTCCGGTCAGCATCGGAATCAGCTGGAACAAAATTTACGCGAAGCTCGGGAGCGATTTTCGAAAACCGCAGGGCATCGCCGCCTTTACCCCCGACAATTACCGCAAACTCATTTTCCCGCTGCCGGTGGGCGATCTGTTGATGGTGGGGCGCGCAACCGAACGAAAACTTGCCGGGCGGGGCATCCGCACCATCGGCGATCTCGCTTCGCGCGATCCCGCCGAGCTGACGCGCTGGCTGGGCAAGGCGGGGCACACCCTCTACGTCTTTGCCAACGGGCTGGATCAGACGCCGGTGGCGCGCAAGGACGATCCCCACACCGTCAAAAGCATCGGCAACAGCGTCACCACCCCGCGGGATCTGGTGTGCGAACAGGATGTATCCCTCGTCTTTTGGGTGCTGGCGGAAAGTGTGGCGCGGCGCATGCGCGCCCAAAAACTCAAAGGACGGCTGGTGAGCATTCAGGTGCGGGACAACACCCTCGTCTCCTTTACCCGCCAGCACCAGCGCAAGCGCTTTACC
>CALXIC010000216.1 GCA_944388265.1 uncultured Clostridia bacterium
GAATCGGTTGCCAATCAGGGGCCGTTTACGCCCGATTGGGAATCCCTGAGCCAATACCAGCCGCCGGAATGGTACCGCCGGGCGAAGTTTGGCATCTTTATTCACTGGGGCGTGTACGCGGTGCCGGCTTTCGGAAACGAATGGTATCCCCGCAACATGTATTTGCCGGGCACGCCGGAATATGAACACCACATCAAAACTTATGGTCCGCACAAGGAATTTGGCTACAAAGATTTTATTCCGATGTTTACCGCAGACAAATTTGATCCCGAAGCGTGGGCGGAACTGTTTGAGGCATCGGGTGCGAAATATGTGGTGCCGGTTGCGGAACATCACGACGGGTTCCAGATGTATGCCAGCGATCTTTCCCACTGGAACGCCGCGGAGATGGGCCCCAAGCGCAACGTGATGGGAGAACTGTTTGAAGCGTTTGACCGCCACGGACTGGTTTCCTGCTGCTCGTCGCACCGCATCGAGCATTGGTTTTTCATGGGCGGCGGCCGCACCTTTGACAGCGACATCCATGAACCCCTCAAAAAGGGCGATCTTTACTGGCCGTCGGTCACCGAATACAGCCAAACCGGGCTTTACAGCAAACCGGAACCCACGGCGGAATATATGGAAGACTGGCTCTTCCGCTGCTGCGAACTGGTGGACCGCTATCGCCCGAAGGTGGTTTATTTTGACTGGTGGATTCAGCAGGCGGCACTCAAACCCTATTTGAAACTCTTTGCCGCGTACTATTATAACCGTGCCGCAGAATGGGGCGAAGGGGTTGCCATCAACTACAAGCACGATGCGTTCCCGTTGGGGTGCGCTGTGCTGGATCTGGAACGCGGACAGTTCGCGGATTGTCAGCCGTTCTTCTGGCAGACCGATACCGCCATCGCCAAGAATTCGTGGGGATACACCGAAAACAACGACTTCAAGAAACCGAAAGATATTTTGTGTGATCTGGTGGATGCGGTCAGCAAAAATGGCAATATGCTCCTAAACGTCGGCCCGAAACCGGACGGCAGCATTACGAAGGAAGACGAAGCGGTGCTCCGTGCCATTGGGCGCTGGCTTTCGGTCAACGGCGAAGCGATTTACGACACGCATTGCTGGCGTTTGGCGGGAGAAGGCCCGACCCCGATGCCGGACGGACAGTTTACCGACGGTGTGGATAAGGTGTTTACCGCAAAAGACATCCGCTTCACCGCGAAACTCAACCGCATCTATGCGACGGTGCTTTCTTATCCGGAAGACGGGAAGATCTGCATCACGTCGCTGGCGGATACGTTGTCCGACCGCCCGCATTTCCAGGGCATTGTTCAATCGGTGGAAGCGCTGGGATTTGACGAACCGATTTCGTTTACCAGAGATGAAGAGGGCTTGAAATTCCAGACCAAAACCATTCACAGCGAAGAACCGGTGGTGTTCCGCATTACGGTGGAATAAACTTTCGGCCGATTGCATGAAAATCTGCCCGATGATTGGGCAAATGGATGAAAAAGTACATCGAGATTTGTTTGATTGGGAAAAAGTTGCACCAACTGCTGCAACTTTTTCTTCTTTTTATGGGTATTGGTGAATCGGGTGAACAGGAGTTGGCACGAAAAGATGGGACGCTGTTGTTTGCCGGATTTCAAAATGCTACATAAAAGGATGGTTTCATGAAAGAAAAAATTTGCACCGGCATTGGGCTGGCGGGATCGCTGGCGGCGTCGGTGTTTGGCGGATGGGATGCGGCGCTTTCCGCTCTGGTCGTCTTCATGGCGGTCGATTACCTCAGCGGGCTGGTGGTAGCGGGCGTGTTTCATCAATCCAGCAAAAGCGCCAGCGGCGCACTGGAAAGCCGCGCAGGGTGGAAAGGTCTTTGCAAAAAAGGGATGACGCTGCTTTGTGTGCTGATTGGACATCGTTTGGATTTGGCAATCGGCATTTCGTATATCCGCGATGCAGTGATTTTTGGGTTTATGGCAAATGAGCTGCTGTCCATCATTGAAAATGCAGGACTGATGGGCATACCCATGCCGGCGGCACTGACTAAAGCGGTAGAACTGTTGCAGGGAAAGGAGCAGGCGCATGAAAACGTTAACAAAACCGAATTCCACCAAGAGTAAGATTCAGACGGTTTCTTATCGGGAATACGGAAACTGTGCGGTGACCGATCATATCCGTTTGCAGGAATTGCAGTGCAACAATGGAGCCGACACCATCAAATTTGACTGGCGCACGGTGCAGGCGGCCGAAGCGGCCCGGGTGTTTTTCGGAAAACCGATTATCATTACCAGTGCGTACCGCACCACAGCCTACAATGCAGCGGTTGGGGGAGCGAGCAACTCCTATCATGTCAAAGGACAGGCTTTGGATACCTATCTGTTCGGAGTAGAACCGTCTCTGCTCGCCAAATTTTATCAAAACTGGGGTATGAGGGGTGTGGGCTGTTACTATGATGATCGGTTTGTCCATGTGGATAGCCGTACATCCACTTTCTATCGGAAGAATCAAAGCAACACGGCGGTGAGTACGCATCTTCCGACACTCCAACAAGGAAAGAGCGGGCAGGATGTGCGGGATTTGCAGACACTCCTCAAGCGTCATCAGGCCAATTTATCGATCGACGGAATCTTTGGCAGCTTGACGCAGACGGCGGTTCGCAATTTTCAGCAGGATCAGTCCCTGTCGGTGGACGGAATTGTAGG
>CALXIC010000217.1 GCA_944388265.1 uncultured Clostridia bacterium
CACACCAAACGCCGTCACCAGCAACGGGGTACAGCATTCGACGCCAACCAGCATCATCTCGAGCATACTCTCATAACGGAAAACATATCGGATAGATACATTCTGCAGAAAGATCTACATGATCCACAGCACCGTGATGCGTTCCAAAAAGATCCGCTTTCCGTTTTTCGGAGGAAGTGGTCGAATGAGATTCGCCGGTTTGCTGGAAAAATCTCTTCTGCAGGCAACATAACTGCATCCCAAAATACTTGCCAGCGACACCACAAAGGTAAGCACGGCATAAAGCGGATCAAACAGGTAATCCATCGATGCAAAATCATAAAGGCTATTGTAGGCAAACCAGAAAATCTGCGGCAGTGCATACGTGCCCAAAAAGAATCCAAACAGCCAGCCCAAGAACGTAGCACTTCCCGCATACAGCAGATACTTCGCGACAATGACGCGATTGCGGTATCCCAACGCTTGCAGTACGCCGATCTGCGTACGCTCTTCATCAATCATACGCGTCATCGTTGTAATGCACACCAGCATGGCAATGAGCACAAAAAACAGCGGAAAAATATTGGCAATCCCACTGAGAATCGCGCTGTCGTTTTCAAAACTGATGTACCCGGTATTTTCCGCACGAGTCAGCACATAGGTATCCGGTTTTTCGATGCCGTAATCCGCTGCCATTTCCTCCGGCAGTCCGCTTTCTTCCAGCAAATCATCGTACCGGTCGGCGGCCAACTGCCGGCAAAGATCCGACACTTGGTCTTCCTGTTCGTCAATCAGCGTATCATACGCATCGGTATAAATCGGTGCCGTTTCCCGCAGCGTCAGGAACATTTCCGTATAAACATCGGAAGTAAACGCATCCTTTGGCAGATACAAATATCCGTCCACCGAACCGCTGCCAATGGAACTGCTTCCACGGTCGTCGTTGAGATAAAGCGGAGAATTTACCAAGCCAACAATTACAAATTCATCATCCGAAAACGAATCCAAAGTGTCTTTGTCGTTTTCCTCCGACAGCGAAATGGTCTGCCCGATCATCTCTTCCCCGAACGCTTCGTCATCTGCCAAACATTCGTTATCTGCTGCCGGCATGCGCCCGGCGACCAGAGACGGAAGATTGATCGTTTCCGGAAGGGAACGAATGGTATAAACGCCGGCATTGTCACCCAAATCCACCAGCGCATCCACACTCTGCGAACCTTCCGCATCTTCAATCTCGGACAGCTTTTTGTACTCATCCACATCCGACTCAAAAAATCCAAGTGTCGACAAGAGCTGATAATCATAAAAATTTTGTTCCGTCAAATACGCTTCACAGGTATTGACCATCGAGCTTCGGGTGACCTTTAAGCCTGCAAAAAAAACCGACGCTCAAAAAAACAATCAGCAGCAGCGCAACATACCGCCCAAAAAACGAACGGATGCTGCGGCCGGTTCGTTTGATTACATATCCCGCCACGATTACCACTCGATCCTTTCTATTGGAATCGGATTTTGGTTGCGCTCATTGGAAAGAATTTGTCCGTTTTTGATGCGGATGATCCGATCGGCCATGGGAGCAATCGCCTGATTGTGCGTAATGATGATGACCGTGGTGTGATTCTTTCGGCTCAAGTCATAAATCAGTTTCAGCACCGATTTGCCGGTCTGATAATCGAGCGCGCCCGTGGGTTCATCGCAAAGGAGCAGATTCGGGTTTTTCGCAAGCGCACGCGCAATCGCCACCCGCTGCTGTTCCCCGCCCGAAAGCTGCGCCGGGAAGTTGTCCATCCGGTGAGAAAGCCCAACCAAATCCAACGCCTGATCGGCTGGAATGGGGTCTTTACAGAGCATCGCGGCGATTTCGACATTCTCTTTGGCGGTGAGATTGGGAATCAAATTGTAAAACTGAAACACAAACCCCACATCATGCCGGCGATATTCCACCAGTTCCATCGGGTTCAGTCCGGAAATGACTTTTCCGTTAAAGGTGATCGTACCGCTGGTGACGGCGTCCATCCCGCCGAGCATATTCAAAAGCGTCGTTTTCCCCGCGCCGGACGATCCCAAAAGCACACAAAATTCGCCCTGATCAATGTCAAATGTCACCCCCTGAAGCGCTTCCACCTTTGCGCTTCCGTTGCCATAACATTTCACAACATTTTCAAAATGAATATAGTGGTTTGCCATATCAAATCCCCCCTGATTGTGTGGCGAATCCACAAAACACGACCGATAAAGAGCGTTTCCCGATGATGTATCGATTGGATGTTACACCTCAAATGTGCTGTTTTTCTTATTATACCATATGTTGGGAGTGTACTGCACCGACAGAATTTAAAACAATTATTGAATAAGATGTAAAATTCATTTTTGCAATCACTCCATATTTTATAGAAGTTATCAAAAATATTTGGTATAATATAACCACAAACATTCATCCATGTTACAAAAAGGAGACCTTATGAAAAAAACAATGACCGGTATGCTATGTGGAGCACTCTTCCTGCTTTTGTTTTTATTCTCCAGCTGCACCGTAGACTATACGAGAGAGGATATTATTCATTATGTAAAGGCCAACTTAAATCTTTCTCATTTTTCTGTCTCCAAAACCTATGAACCATGTGAGGGAGAAGATGGGTACACCGACCGCATCTGGACCATCAAGAACAAAAAAACCGGCGTCGTATTTCACGTGATCGACGACTACCACTGGGGAATGGAAACGCTCACCAATTCTTTATCCCACGATTATGACGAAGCTGTTTTGCATTTCCTTCGCCCCAATCTTTCCAATCTGCGGTTTTTGGATCTTCGTCTATCGACCGATGAACAGTGCTATGAAGCCAAAATCATCGGCCGCTTCCGCAATGAACGGGAACTGAAATCCTGCTATGACTCACTGGCCCAATTACAGCAAACTTTTTATCGTGCAGGATACCCCGATCTTTCCATCCAATACCAGCTCGTTTATCTTCATCCGCTCCGGACAGCAACGGAACAAACCATCTGGGATGGCGACAGCTTTGGCCAAACGGATGAATCCATCGATTACCAGGAAATATTCAACAAGTACCTTTTAACCGCACTGGATTACCGTTACATCGGTACATACGAAACCTTTACCGGCGAACAAATCTTTTACGCCATTGGAAGCGAACCGAATCGCCTCGGCATTTACCGCAGCGACGATGCGACGTCCCCCGAATATTACAAAACCATCGTTGCCCATACCTACGAAGGCATCAGTTTCGGCAGTTTGTTTGAAGTGTTAAAATTGGAAGGCTTTGAGCCGGAAGGAAATGCCAACCATTATTCCTTCATCGGTTTTGACGGATGCCGCTACGAACTCTCCTATTCCTTCACCGAAGCATACCAAAACGAATGGGACAAGGAAGGCGTCGGATTTTATTATTACAAAGAGGACGAAAAAGTACGCCTCGATTCCTTCTGGGATACGCATATCTCTTTGGATACGGTAAGAGAAATGACCGGGCTTCATCTGATCGAAGAAATCCGTGCATCGCAAACCAAAAGTGAATAAGGCTTCTTACCAATCTTTTGGAGCTACACTGGTTTTCCGTTCGATCCGAACATAGTTCGAGATGCCGGCTGCCAAAATCACGGCACCGGCAACGGACAGGGCAACCGACCACCAGACGGCATTCAGGACAAACCATGCGGTCAAAAGCAAGGCGGCAAACAACAGGACGGATGACAAAAGCAGGATCAATGCATATCTCATTCGTTTTCGGCAGTCCTGCAGTTCCTGCTGCTCGATGGCGCTCATAAGTTCCAGAAAAAGGGCTTGCTGTTTGGAGGGATTGCGCAGCTGCTGCCAGCAGTCTTTCTGAAACAGCATTCCAAGCTGACGGCAGAGTGTTTGCTCTGCCGTCCATTCCTTTGCCGGATGGTTTTCCTGCTCTCCATTCTCCGCCGCAGAAGTGTCGATCACAAATCTTTCCGAAGGCTCTGCGCAAGAGACCACCGGTTTGATCAATCCTAAAAAAATCCATCGAAAAATGGTTGCTATTTTCATCGAGATTCCCCCGCTTCCTCTTCTATTGTACTGAATATCATGAGAAAAGGCCACCTTTTTTTCGGCAAAATTTCTCAAAATATTCATGCAATTTGTACAATAATATGCTTGACGTTTTATAGATCAACATGTATTATTATATAAAATTGTAATTCACAAACCTCATCAATGGACACAGGAGAAGTACTATGGTTATTTATGTGAATGCGAAAGCCGCCCGCGACGGCAACGGCTCGAAGCAAATGCCCTTCAAACACATCAAAGACGCAGCACTGGTTGCCAAACCGGGCGACGAAGTGCTGGTGGCTCCGGGCGTTTACCGGGAATACGTCAACCCCAGATACGCAGGTACGGAAGACGCCAGAATCACTTACCGCAGTGAAAAGCCGCTGGAAGCGGTCATCACCGGTGCGGAAACGGTCAAGCACTGGAAACCGTACGAAGGCAATGTTTGGGTATGCCGAATCGACAACAACATCTTCGGCGACTACAACCCCTACACCACCTATGTATACGGCGACTGGTATTTTGCGGGAAGAAGCAAACATACGGGTGCCGTGTATCTCAACGACAAAATGATGTACGAAGCAGAAAGTCTGCAAGCTTGCATCGAAGGTGCTGTCTATGAATGCTCGTGGGAACCGGAAGCTTCGGTTTACAAATGGTATACCGAACAGGATGGAAATGAAACCGTCCTCTACGCCAACTTCCAGGGTAAAAACCCGAACGAGGAAAATGTCGAAATCAACGTCCGCCGGAAATGCTTTATGCCGTCCGAAACCGGTATCGGCTACATCACCGTCAGCGGATTTACCATTTGCAAAGCCGCAACGACCTGGGCTCCGCCGGCCGCTTATCAGGACGGGATGATCGGGCCGCACTGGTCGAAAGGCTGGATCATTGAAGACTGCGACATCAGCAACAGCAAATGCGCCGGCATTTCTTTGGGCAAATACCTCGATCCCGACAACGACCACTACTTCACCGTCAAACACGTCAAAAGCCCCACTCAGATGGAACGCGACGCGGTGTGCCGCGGCCAGTACCATGGATGGCTCAAGGAAAAAGTGGGTAGCCACATTGTACGCCGTTGCCACATTCATCACTGTGAACAGGGCGGCATCATCGGCCGTATGGGCGGTGTGTTCTCCATCATCGAAGACAACCACATCCACCACATCAACAACATGATGGAACTGGGCGGCGCGGAAATTGCAGGCATCAAGATGCATGCCGCCATCGACGTGATTTTCCGCCGCAACTACATCCACCACTGCACGATGGGGATCTGGTGCGACTGGGAAGCACAGGGAACGCGCATCACGCAAAACCTCTTCCACGACAACCAGCGTCCGGCATTTGCGAAACCGCTCAAAGGCGGCATGTGCAGCCAGGACATCTTTGTCGAAGTCGGTCACGGCCCGACCCTCATCGACAACAACATCCTGCTTTCGGACGTCACGCTTCGCATGGCTACTCAGGGGATCGCGATGGTGCATAACCTCATCTGCGGTTCGTTGACCTGCGTGGGCGACGGCACTGGCGACCGCTATACGCCCTACCACATTCCGCACCGCACCGAAGTGATGGGCTTCATGACCATTCTCCACGGGGATGATCGTTTCTACAACAATATTTTTGTCCAGAAATGGCCAAAGAATACGGTCACAGTGCCGCATGACAGTGACGATGACAGCGACGAAGAAAACCGTGAAGTCGGCACCCATGTGATGAACGAATACCCCACCTACGACACCTGGATTGCGCAGTTCGACATGGATACGGACACGCCGAACATGAGAAAACTCGAACCGGGACACAGAGGACATCTGCCGGTCTGGTCGGAAGGAAACGTTTATTTAAACGGTGCAGAAGCGTATCAGCATGAACAAAATCCGTTGGTGGATGCCGAACACGACATTCATGTCGATCTGGCGGAAGAAAACGGTAAACCGGTTCTGAAAACCAACCTGTACGAGTACTTAAAAGATTACTCCGTCGGTATGATGAACAGCGGCCGTTTGGGTCTTGCGTTTGAACCGGAAGAAGGATATGAAAATCCGGACGGAACGCCGATCACCTTCGACAGTGACTATTTCGGCAACCATCGCGGCATGGACGTGCTGCCGGGTCCGTTTGCTTCTGCGGAAGATGCGAAACATTTGCTGTGGTAAAAACGTACGGATCATCTAAAAATGACCATATTTCACAAAACGTAAAAGAACGCCTCAACCGGTTTACCGGTTGAGGCGTTTTTAGTTGGTATAAAATTTTGTCCGTATTAAGCGCTGCACGCTTCTTTCTCTCTCGCTTTTTTTCGGTTCTTATATTTTTGATAACACCAAACGGCAAAGCAAATGAAAAGTGCGCCCAATAAAACGCCGGAAAAATCGATCCACACATCCCGCACTTCACTGCTTCGCCCGGGAACATAGCGCTGAATTTGTTCGTCTGCCATGGCGCACAAAACGCCGATAAGCAGCATCAAACCAAACTGTTTTTGTAATTTTCCATAGCTGACTGCATTCAGTGCAAGCAGCATGCCCAAAATAAAATACTCAATCAGATGCGCACATTTTCGAATCCAAAAAGTAGCGGACAACAGCGTTTCTTTCGGAATCCAAAAAAGAAGCCGGGACAGATACACCGCCGCCTCATCGCTTTGCTCGGTCGATGTTACAGCATTCTGCATGGAATGGGAGAAAATAAACCAAAGCCAGCCTACCGTGAGTAAAATAAGCAGCACATGAATCAAAATTGTTATTTTTGGGCTTTTCTGCATCGTGTTTCCTTTCTATCCCTGCATAAATACAAAAAAACAGACGATACTACTATCATCCCAGTCAAAGGAGGAATTAAGTATGAATTCTGGTAAAAACTCTTGCATCCGCTGCACCGTGGAACAATGTGTACACCACTGTGCCAACCAAAACTATTGCACGCTGGACTGCATCACCATCGGCACTCATGAAATGAATCCGACGATGGATCAGTGCACCGACTGCAAATCGTTCCAGAGAAAATAATTCCAAAACAAAGTCCGGAAGAATCTTCTTCCGGGCTTTCGTTTTATTTCGAGGGCTGTTCCAAACGCACCAATTCTCGCCATACGGTGAGCATCATCGTGATAAAGCAGGCCAGTCCGCCCACTGCATTGGAAATCGGCTCCGCCCAAAATACGCCATGCACGCCGAGCGAACCGACGTACGGCAAAAGGATCGTAAGCGGCACCACAATGATGACCTTGCGAAACAGCGAGAAAAAAACGGCTTGTTTCGACCGGCCAAGCGCTGTAAAAGTCGACTGTCCGGCAAACTGGAAGGACATAAAGAAAAATCCGAAAAAGTACGCATGCAAAGCGCTTCGTCCGGCTTCCAAAAGCGCTGGATCACTGCTGAACAAGCGGATAAACGGGTCCGGCTGCCACATAATGATCAGCCACACGAAGGTGGTATACGCCGCACAAGCAATCGAAATAAACAAAATCCCCGAACGCACACGGCGGTATTGTCCGGCTCCGTAGTTGTATCCCAGTACCGGCTGGGCGCTGTTGGTAATCCCGGTGACGGCAAGGCTTAAGATTTCCCGTACGGAATTCAGTACCGTCATTACGCCAACATAAAGATCGCCGCCGAAGATAAAGAGCATCTTATTGCAGACAATCTGGCAAAGACCATTGGTGACCGCCATAATGAATCCGGAAAAACCAAGAGCCGTGATTTCTTTGACCAGAGAAAGCCGCAGGCGAAAGCCTTTCAAATGCAGCGGAATCAGTACTCGATGACCGGTCAAAAAATGGAGCACCCACACGGCACTCACCAGCTGCGACAACGCGGTCGCAAATCCCGCACCGCGAACCCCAAGATCCAGCACAAAAATAAAGACCGGATCCAGCAAAATATTGATGACCGCACCCAGTGTTACGGTGAGCATGCCGACTCTTCCGAATCCCTGTGCATTGATAAAGCTGTTCATCCCAATCGCAATCATCACCGGGATGGTTCCCAGCAAATAAGTTTGCAGATAAGCATCCGCATAAGGATAGGTCAAATCACTCGCGCCAAAGGCATACATAATGGGCCGGCGAAACAGATACGCCAAAATCATCAGCACAGCACCCGTCAGGCAGAGCATGACAAAACTGGTCTTTTGAATCTCGCTGGCGCGCTCTTCTTTCTGCTGTCCGCGGGAAATGGAAAAAAGCGGCGCGCCGCCCATTCCAAACAGATTGGTAAACGCATTGATCATGGTAATAATCGGAAACGTCAGCCCCACACCCGTGAGTGCGAGCGACGAAGCATCCGGCAAATGCCCGATATACATGCGGTCCACCACATTGTAAAGCACCTGAATCAGCTGTGCAAGCGTCATGGGAATTGCCAGACGCATGATGTTTTTCCAGACCTTTCCCTGAGAAAAATCACTCTGTACCGTTTGCTGCAAATGATCGCCTTCTTTAAATTTCATTTCATTTTCTTTACATAATCTTAAAGTTTATTATAGGAGGATTGTATCGGAAAGTCAAGAACGCCGCCCGATCACGGGCGGCGTTTGGTGTTACAGATTGTGATTATCCCTGTTCGATTGTATGGCCGTTTGCTTTCGATTCCTGTTCAAAAAACGCTTTTGCCTGTGCACGACCAGTCGGCGACGCGGCAAGCCCGCCTTCCCCGGTTTCCCGCAAGCAAGCCGGAAGCTGACGCCCAACGGCACCCATCGTATCAATCACCTCGTCGACGGGTATTTTGCTTTCGATGCCAGCCATTGCCATTTCCGATGCCGTAATCGCATTCACCGCGCCCATGACATTTCGTTTGACGCAGGGCACTTCCACCAGACCGGCAACCGGATCACACACCAGCCCCAGTACGCTCTTGAGTGCCAGTGCACAAGCGGTTGCCATCATCTCAGGCGTGCCTCCGCGAAGTGCGGTAAGTGCGGCAGCAGCCATCGCCGAAGCCGAACCGATTTCCGCCTGACAGCCGCCTTCTGCACCGGAAATCGATGCGCGAAGCGCCAACACTTCCCCAAATCCGGCGGCGACATAAAGCGCTTCTACAATCTGTTCTTCCGTCGGATGATAACAGCGAAAATACGGAATCAACACAGCGGGCAAAACGCCGCACGAACCAGCCGTGGGTGCGGCCACAATACGGCGCATGCAGGCGTTATTCTCTCCCATTTTGAGCGCTTCTGTCATTACCTGTCCCAAAAAGTTCCCCACAATGGTAGCGCCCGCTTCCACGGCACGCTGCATTTTGGCGCCGTCTTTGCCCGACAGGCCGCTTTTGGAAACAAGCGTCGGATTATAATGGTCACTGGCGGAACACATGGTTTTCCAAAGATGGCGCATTTGTGCGGTCGATTCTTTGGCATCATACTTCCCTTCCAACAAATCATCGTCGCGGATAATTTGCCACAGCGGCTTACCGGTCATCTGTGCGGCCGAAACCAATTCAGCGATTGAATGTATTGCCATAGGAATTCCCCTCATTCATTTAAATTCAGATAGATCACTTTTCGGATATCCGTCATATTCTCCAGCGTTTCCATCGTCCGCGGATAAATGGTGCTGTCAATTTGCAGTACCATGACGGCGTCTCCACCCCGTTTTTCCCGGCAAACCTGCATCGACGCAATATTCACCTGTTCCATTGAAAGCAGCATAGTTACACGGGCAATAATCCCTGCGGTATCGCGATTTCGAATGATGAGCGTTGGATAATCGACCGTAAATTTCGTGGAAATCCCGTCCACTTCATCCACGCAGATACGTCCACCGCCCAAAGAGGAGGCGATCAGTTCCAATTTCTTTCCATGTTTTCCTTCCACTTGAATCCAAACACTGTTGGGATGTGCATCGCGCAGCTGCACGGTACCGATCGTAAAATCCAAATGCTGCTCTTTTGCAAGTTCAAAACTATTTGGAATTTCTTCATCGTCCGGCTGCAATCCCAAAAGCCCGGCGACCAATGCCCGATCCGTGCCATGCCCCACACCGGTCGCTGCAAAAGACCCATGCAGATTGATTTGTGCTTTGACCGGAAGGTCCGCCAACAATTTACGGGCAACCAAGCCGATCTTTACCGCACCGGCTGTATGTGAACTGGAAGGACCGACCATCACCGGACCTAAAATTTCAAATAAATTCATGCAAATCCCCCATCATCTTTGAACCAATGGATTTATTCGCTCCTATTATAGCATATCTGTCTTTTGCAGACAAATTTTTTGGAGACTTTTTCTTTGCTGCTTTTCCAATGAAAATTCCGTCGATTTTTCTCTCATTCTATACTGGACGAACCTTGTCTGCTCTGCTATACTTAAAATAGTAGTATTTTGGAGGGGAGATGTGTCGGCATGCGTCGAATAATTTCGAATATTCTTGTGCAAAGTCTCACCGTGTTGTTGATCCTCTTCTTTTGCTTTTCAACCACCGTACAAGCAGAGCCAACGATGAGGGAGGACGAACTGTCACTGACGCTGACGCAAGCCTGCGAGTGGCTGACGCTCGAACCCACTCAGCCAATCACCCTCTTTTGTTTAGGGACCGCTGGAAAGAGTGCCCCCTCTCAGCAATTCGTAAACTATTTGCAGGAAACAAAAACACAGGCGACTTCACGGGATGCAGTCATCGTATCCTCTCAAATTTTAAGCTTTTCCTTCAGCGGATACCACGCGGGACAGGTTGATTCGGTCAATCTTTTGGATCGCCTGTATCAATGCGTGGAACCAAACGATACGGCGCATTGCGCCTATGCACTGTTGGCGCTTCACTGCAACCCCTATCCGGAAGATTCGGAAGTTTTTAATACGGTCAATCTCTCTCAAAAACTTTTAAGTTACCAAAACCCGGACGGCGGGTTTCGCATGGGGGCTGCCAGAGGCAATTCTTCTGTAGAAAATACCGCTTTGGCAATCTTAGCACTTTCCGTTCTTTCTAAAAATGATCGGACAACCATGGCCATTGAACAGTCTTTCCAGTACCTGGAATCGGTACAGCAGCCAGATGGCGAATTCTTAAAGAACAACGAGCCGTCTGCATCTTTATGCGCGCGTGTATTGACGGCAGTTGTCAGCGTT
>CALXIC010000218.1 GCA_944388265.1 uncultured Clostridia bacterium
AGGATTGCAAGAACCGCCACCGAAAGCACCATCTGCCCGCAGGGAAGCCCCATCGTCAGCGGCACGGATCCAATGGCCGCCTGTACAGTGGCTTTCGGCAAATACGCAATCATGCAAAACAGCCGTTCCTTTCGAGTGAGCGCAGTGTGCACCAGGCAAAGCGCCACGCCCACACAACGAAACGCCAAAGAAACCGCAATCATCAAAATGGCGGCTACGCCCGCCTGCAGCGTATAGCGAATATCCACTGCTGCACCAACCAACACAAAGAGAATGACTTCCGCACTGATCCAAAGCTTTCCAAATTTCTCGGACAGGCGTTTGGATACAAAAGAGACGCTCTTCATCCGAATCACGCACGCCATACTCACTACTGCCAACAACCCGGAAACCGAAACAATCCCTTTCAGTTTGGTTTCTACCGCCATCAGCAAAAATGACACGCCCAGCAATAGAATCACCTTGGTACTGTTTCGAACGCCGTGTTCATGCTGATAAGAAATTTCAAAAAACTGGCTCAATAAAAATCCAACCAGTGCACCCAACAAAATCCCAAGAACAATGGATACCGGAATATTTACAAAATCGATGATGTGTGCTTGTCCGCCCTGCGCCATTGCGGTAAAAGTGGTAAAGAGCACGATCACAAAAATATCATCGCAGGAAGCACCGGCCATCAACAGTTGGGGAATCTGTTTATTCGTCCCGCACCGCGTTTCCATCAGCTGCACCATGCGCGGAATGACTACCGCCGGAGAAACCGCCCCCAAAACAGCGCCCATCACTGCGGCCTCCATGCGGTTCACCCCCAGAATCGCGGGAGCAAACAGGAAAAATGCAAGAATTTCAAAACTTGCCGGAATGCAGGACATCATGATCGCAGGCCGCCCGACCTTTTTCAAATCCGAAAGATCGAGTGTGAGCCCTGCTTTCAGCAAAATAATAATCAGCGCCATCTGACGCAGATCCGATGAAATAGACAAAATCGACGGGTCCAATGCATTGAGTGCATCCGGCCCCAGCAAGCTGCCGGTCAGCAGCATCCCGATGATGCGCGGCAGTTTGATTTGCTGGCAGAGTGCCGCCGCAGCTAATCCGACCAGAAAAATCAAAGCGAGTGATGTAAGCATAAATTTCCTCCTTCAAGCACAAAAAAACTGATGATTTCTGCGATCAAACATCACAGAAGTCATCAGCTTATCAGGCAGTTTTGGATTTCCATGGGAGAACTTCATTCCCAATTTCAATTGTCTTTGCTTATTATAGCGGATTTCTCTGCCGTTGTAAAGTATCTATGCCAAAATAATGTGTTTTCAATGAAAAGGTCCTCCGGATTCCCCGGAGGACCTTTTCAAATATTTGCACTCTCTGTAGGATTCAAGCTTATGCTTTGATCAGGTGGATCAATTTGCCCACATAATCGCCCGACATATTTTCAATCCAATAGCCGCCGCTCATCCAAGCGGTACCCGATGCGACAACGCCCGTTTCTTCATCGCGGTACATGGTTTGCGGATCGAGACCTTTGAGTTTCAGTTTGCGGACCGAACCGACAAAGCCCGGTTTTGCACGAACCTGAATATAGGTCACCAGCGCTTCGCTCTTATCCTTTGCAACGACCATCCAGCTGTCGTATTCCGGATGAGTATAAACACTGCCCATACGGTACAAGTCGCCTTCACGAACCAGATCGTTGTACTTATGATACATGGCAACCTGTTTCGGAATCATTGCGCGGTCTTCTTCCGGAATCTTGGTGACATCCAATTCGTAACCAAAAGTCCCCGAAAGTGCCACATAACCGCGGGTTTCAAACGGCGTGATGCGGCCGGTCTGATGGTTCGGCACAGCACTGATATGCGCGCCCATCGTCGAAAGCGGATAGCAAAGCGACGTACCGTACTGGATGCCCAGACGTTCGATGGCATCGCTGTCGTCCGACGTCCAGATCTGCGGGCTGTAATAGAGCATGCCGGCATCGAAACGCGAACCGCCCGACGAACAGTTTTCCAGCAAAATGTTCGGGAAGTCGGTCGTCAGCCGATTCATGATGTCGTAAACGCCCAGCACATAGCGGTGGCAAAGTTCCTGCTGCTGATCAGCCGGAAGCCCAGCGCTGCCCAATTCGGTCATCGTACGGTTCATATCCCACTTGACGTATTCGATATTGGCCGACGAAAGCACCTTATGAATCATGTCGTAGACATAATCACGCACTTCTTTGCGCGACCAGTCCAACACGAGCTGTTCACGGAATTCCGAAAGCGGACGGCCCGGCGTTTGAATCGCCCAATCCGGATGGGCACGGAACAAATCGGAATTGGCGTTGACCATTTCCGGTTCGATCCAGATCCCGAATTTCAGGCCGAGTTTATTGACTTCATCCACCAGATATTTCAGACCGCCCGGCAGTTTTTCTTCATTGACCCACCAGTCGCCCAAACCGCGGTCGTCGTTGTTGCGGGTGCCAAACCAGCCGTCGTCCATGACGAGCATTTCAATGCCGTTTTTGGCTGCTTCACGGGCAATATCCAGCAATTTTTCGGTATTGAAATCAAAGTAAGTCGCTTCCCAGTTGTTGATGAGGATCGGACGTTTGCGGTCTTTGTATTTACCGCGAATCAAATGGTTGCGGTACAAATCATGGAAGGTGCGGGTCATTTTGCCCAAGCCTTCGTTCGAGTGCACCATCACCACTTCCGGTGCGGTGAAGGAATCGCCCGGAATCAGTTTCCAGGTAAAGTTTTGCGGATTGATGCCCATAACGGCACGGGTGCCGCCAAACTGATGGCCTTCCGCACAGCCGTAGAAGTTGCCGGAATATACAAAGTTCATCGCAAAGACTTCGCCATGATCGTCGTCCGTACCCGGATCCATCAGCGCCAGCAGCGGAGAATCCTGTGCACTGGTTTCACCGCGGGCATTACCGGTCACCAATTTGCCCGGCACAACCGGCAAACGGGTGGGATTGCATTCACGAGCCCAGCCGCCGTGGAGCGTGAGCGTTTCCAAGTTCTGATGATCGAAATCCAAGGAAGCGGACAGCACGCGTTTGAGGTAAATCGGGCGATCCGCATTATTTTTGACGCGAACGGTACGGGTGATGACGTCGAGCGTTTCAAACGTGGTATAAATCAGCGTGATTTCCAGCTGGAGGGTGCGGTCTTCGCACACCAATTCCAGCGTGGTGCAGACATCGCCGTTGTCAAACGTTGCCGGCATATCGGGCAGTGCCGGTTTGCCTGCATAAATCTTATGGCTGACATAATGCAGATCGCAGGTGTGGTGACCGTCGAGCGTTTCCACTTCCAAGCAGTGTTCCCGGTAGTCGCCGATGCCCTGCGTCGGATATTCAAACGGCACCCAATCCATTACACGGGCACGTTCACGGTTTAACACCGACGGACGCATCTGATACACCGGACCATAGAGATAATTCACATCCTCGTCCGGCAGCTTGTCCCCATAATAAAGATGGCAGACAAACTGATCGTCGTCAAAGATACCGATGACATAGCTGGTATCTTTCGCCGTCAATTTAAAGGATTTAGCGGATTCGTTGTAAACAATACTCATGACACGTTCTCCTTTATTTTAAATATTGATCGACAAAATCATATACTTTCACAACATTCTGCGCGTCAAACAATTTTTCATCCGCGTGTTCGCATTCCGGCAGCAGATCGAGCTGCACCTGATCGGCACCGATGGCGTCTTTCAGCTTTTCATAGAAATGAACCGACTGCAAAAACGGCACAACCGTGTCACAAAGACCGTGCTGGAAAAACGTCGGCGGAGCAAACGATGTGATGTATTCTTCCGGATTCATCTGATGCAAAAGCGATGGGAAGCGTTCCACCGGAGAAACCCCCAGGAAATTATCATAAACGAACGAATCTTTTTTCACCGGCTGACGCAAAATCTTCCGCTGTTCTTCATCCGTATAATAATCAAAGCAGCCATACCACAGCACGAGCGCCGCAACACTGGAATCATATTCCAGATTGCCGTAAGCCGGGCTGTCGTACCGTCCGCATCCGCAGGTCATCGCCGCCATCGCAGCCAAATGTGCGCCTGCCGAACCGCCCCACAGAGCAATGCGGTTGGGGTCGATATTCAGTTCTTTGGCGTGTGCTTTCAAATAGCGGATAGCGCCTTTGATTTCTTCCACTGCCTGCGGAAAACGCGCCTTGGGCGAAAGCGTATACCCCAGCGACACCACCGCATAGCCGCGTTCCAATCCCAGCAAGAACGGCTGAAATTCCACCGAACGCTTTTGTCCGAAATACCAGCCGCCGCCGTGTACTTCAATAAATACCGGGAACGGGCCTTCCCCCGTTTCCGGATAAAAAATATCCATCTTTTCATCCGAAGAAAGCGTGCCATAAACAATGTCCAGTTTATAGTTCTTCGGGTAATCTTCGGGTTCCATCGCCGGAATCATTGCTTCCACTGTCGTGATGTCATCCCGTTTTTTCGAAACGGCTGCCTGAGCAATTGCCTGTTTGATGATATCCGAAACATCGGCAATTGTTTTTTTCTGTTCAGAAGCCATTGCAATCATCGCCTTTCCTCGCCTGCTACCGTTTTGAATTTCTCATAAAATCAAAACATTCTGGCGTTCATACTGTTTTTAGTATAGCATA
>CALXIC010000219.1 GCA_944388265.1 uncultured Clostridia bacterium
GTCGTCCATCGATTATTTTGGCCGGTGGAAGGCGCTTCATTATTTTGCCAAACGCTTTTTTGCGCCGGTGCTGCTTTCCTGCTGTGAAGAAGGAACGATGACGCAGCAGCCCAACGTCAATGCGGAAAATCAGCAGATCGAAACCAGCATTCGTTTGAATGTTTCCAATGAGACGATGGAAGCACAGGATGTGGTGGTTCGCTATGCGCTTTGCGACAATGAGGGAACGGTGCTGGAATCTGGAGAAGAGGCGCTTTGTGTGGAAGCGTTGTCAGCTGTGTGGCTTCCGAAGGTGATCTTTTCTTCCATCGATTTGCATCGGGTGCACTGCCGGTATGAACTTTGGCAGCAGGGGGCTTTGGTATCGAGCCATTCGGTTTTGTTCTGTGCGCCCAAGCATTTTGACTTTGCCGATCCGAAGCTCACCGTCCGTCTGGAAGGAGAGGAACTGGTCGTAACGGCAGCCGCTTATGCCAAAGGGGTGGAGATCCGCAATGAAAACGAAGATCTGATCCTTTCCGACAACTATTTTGATCTGGAAGCGGGCGAACGCCGCGTGCGGATTCTTTCGGGTGAACCGAAGGGGCTGGCGGTACGCAGTGTATACAATATTCGCTGACGAAAAAGAATTTTCAATTTGTCTAAATATCGTGCTTTACATTTCTCATTTCCTGTGCTATACTCACAGTGATGGGTGAATTTCTTGAGCTCATCGTATATCATTTTATGAATTGTTCCAAGTGGACATAGAGGGAGGAAGTTAAGATGCAAAATATTCCTGAAGTCAAACTGGGATTAATTGCGGTCAGCCGTGACTGTTTCGTCATTTCGCTGTCGGAACGCCGCCGTGCAGCGGTTGCAGCTGCCTGCGCTGCGAAAAACATCAATCTGTATGAAGCAAAAACAACGGTGGAAAACGAACTCGATATGCTCAAAGCAGTCGACGAGATCAAAGAAGCCGGATGTAATGCGGTTGTGGTCTTTTTGGGCAACTTTGGTCCGGAAACCCCGGAAACCTTGATTGCCAAAAACTTTGACGGACCTGCGATGTATGTTTCCGCTGCGGAAGAAACCGGCAAAGATCTGATCGACGGCCGCGGCGACGCCTACTGCGGCATGCTCAACTGCTCTTACAACCTCGGCATGCGTCATTTGAAAGCATACATTCCGGAATATCCGGTTGGCACAGCGGAAGAAGTCGCGGATATGATCGCTGATTTCGTTCCGGTTGCCCGCACCGTTTTGGGTCTGTCGAATCTGAAGATCATCACCTTTGGTCCGCGTCCGCAGGATTTCTTTGCGTGCAATGCTCCGATTAAAGGCCTGTATGATATCGGCGTGGAAATTGAAGAAAACTCCGAACTGGATCTGCTGGTTTCTTATAAAGAACATGCCGGCGACGCCCGCATTCCGGCGGTTATCGAAGACATGAAACAGGAAATGGGCGAAGGCAAATACTACGACGATTTGCTCGAACGTATGGCACAGTTTGAACTGACGCTGCTCGACTGGGCAGAACAGCACAAAGGTGCCCGCAAATATGTGGCGTTTGCCGATAAATGCTGGCCGGCGTTCCCGTCGCAGTTTGGTTTTGAACCGTGCTATGTCAACAGCCGTCTGGTTGCCCGCGGCATTCCGGTATCCTGTGAAGTGGATATTTACGGTGCGCTTTCGGAATACATCGGCATGTGTGTCACTCAGGATGCAGTCACCCTGCTCGACATCAACAACTCGGTGCCGAAGGATATCTATGAAGAAGATATCAAACCGCAGTTTGCACAGTATGCGCTCAACGATACCTTTATGGGCTTCCATTGCGGCAATACGCCGTCCTGCAAGATGTGTGCAGACCGTGCGATCAAATATCAGCTGATTCAGCATCGTTTGCTGGAACCGGCTGGCAGTGAACCGGACTTCACCCGTGGTACGCTCGAAGGGGATATCGCCGCTTCGCCGATCACCTTCTACCGCCTGCAGTGCGACAGCGAAGGCACGCTTCGTGCTTACGTTGCAGAAGGGGAAGTGCTCCCGGTTGCTACCCGTTCGTTCGGCGGCATCGGCATCTTCGCGATTCCGGAAATGGGCCGTTTCTACCGTCATGTATTGGTGCAGAAACGTTATCCGCATCATGGCGCGGTTGCATTCCAGCATTGCGGCAAAGCGCTCTTCAGCATCCTGAAATATCTGGGTGTGGAAGATGTCGCCTTCAATCAGCCGAAGGGAATGCTCTATCCGTCGGAAAATCCGTTTGCATAATGTAATTTGGTTGTGTCCCGCCCGCTTTTGACGGGCGGGACTTTTCTTTATTTTGATGCAAAAGAAAGGATTGGCTATGAACGTAGAAACGATACAGTTGCTTCAGACCTTGCTGCAGCAGGGCGTGGATCAGAAATTTGTGGCTGGCGCGAATATGATGGTGCTGGAACATGGGAAAGAAAGCTGCTACCTGCAAGCCGGTATGGCGGATATCGAAGCGGGTCGTCCCATGACGCGGGATACGATCTTCCGGTTGTATTCGATGAGCAAACCGGTCACAGCTTGCGCTGCGATGATTTTGCTGGAACGCGGCGTCATTGAACTGTTGGATTCGGTGTCCGATTATTTGCCCGGTTTTCAAAACCAGATGGTTTGGAATGGGCAAACACTTGTGCCGGCAGACCGGCCGGTACGTATTCAGGATTTGCTGAATATGACTTCCGGTTTGGTGTATGGGGACGAACCCGGCGTGTGCGGCGAAGCGGTGCAGAAGGTGTTTGACGAGATTCAAGAGGAACATCTCGGAACGGTGGAAGCGATGAACCGTTTGGCAAGCTGTCCGCTGCAATTCCAGCCCGGAACCAACTGGATGTATGGAACTTCTGCGGATGTTTTGGGCGCCGTGGTGGAAGTGGCAAGCGGGATGCGCTTCGGTGAATTTTTGAAAAAGGAACTGTTTGATCCGCTTGGCATGAAGGATACCGGCTTCTCGGTCGAGGAATCCAAACTGTCGCGGCTGGCGGCGGCATATCGGACGCTGGAGAATGGGCTGGAACGCTATCATCACGACCATCTCGATATTCCGTTTGCGGGCACTCTCGCTCCTGCATTTGAATCGGGCGGAGCAGGATTGTTTTCTACCATCGATGATTATGCGAAATTTGCTACCATGCTGCTGCAGGGCGGCAGTTACCAAGGGGTGCGGATTTTAAAACCGGGCACGGTGCAGTTTATGACAAATACGCATCTGACCCCTTATCAGCAGCCCGGCATGAACTGGGCGTATTTGCAGGGGCATAGCTACGGCAATTTGATGCGTCTTTGTGTCGATCCCGGCATGGCGCCGTTTTTAACGTCGAAAGGGGAATACGGCTGGGACGGATGGCTCGGCTGTTATTTCGCCAATCTTCCGAAACGCGATCTGACCATTTTGGTGATGTATCAGCGTGTGGATTCCGGAACAACGCGCTATACCCGCGTGCTTCGCAATGCGCTGTTGTCGGCAAAAGCGGAATCTTAACCTTCCAATATGGGTGAAATTTGGTGTAAAGGGAAAAGGCTTGTCTGTTGTTTTCACAGCAGACAAGCCTTTTATCATGTTCGTATTATTTTTTATGCGTGGTTGGAGTCGGAATCTTCGTCTAAGATCAGTTCCTGAAGCACCGCTTGGTAAAGCTTGAGCGGATCCTTCATAAACTTTTTTTGCACCATGCGCGCCTGCATTTCATCCGGCACATAAAGAGAAAAGCGAAGAAGGGTTAAAATGCCGTCCCCCACGGAACACTGTACCTCAAATCCTTTGCCGCTGGGCACAATTTTCGCATGGTTTTCTTGTTCAATTGTTTGTTTTTGCAGCAGTGCCACGGCCGAGCGCACGATCCGTTCCCGCATGGCGCGGGAGAGCACACTTTGCAGCCGCTTGGCGGTTCCTTTTCCAAGCGGTTCGAGCTGATAATATTCTTCACCGTCTTTGACCTGGACGGAAAGGTGCCCATCCTGTACCAGCTGAGCCAGCGCATCGGAAAAGGTGAAGTACTGCACCACCCGTTCTTCCCGGAAAATGTGATTGAGCTGATCTTTTGTCATCGGTTTATCTACGCTGTCCAAGAGATAACAGATTAAAATCCGGACGTCGTAAATCTCTAAAAGACCGCCCGGTGCAACATCGGCGGCAATTTCGTAATCGGACATCGCGAAGCTCCTTTCCCGTTTGGGTGGTTGTTACAACTGATATTATAATTTGCCAAACCGGGAATGTCAAATGGAAAAGTACTTGCCTGTGTGGGATGGATGTGCTATATTGAGGGTAAAGAAATCGGCTTTTTCCATGGCTGAAAGGAGACCTTAAAATGAAAAGCGCGGTGTTTTACGGAAAGCATGATCTTCGTATCGAAGAACGTCCAATGCCTACAGTGGGCCCCAATGATTTGTTGGTGGAAGTGCATGCCTGCGGCGTGTGCGGAACCGACGTGCATATCTATGAAGGGGATAAGGGTGCGGCGGATTGTCCGCCCAATACGGTGCTGGGGCATGAATTTGCTGGAAAAGTGGTGCAAATCGGGGAAAACGTCACCGATTTTGCAGTAGGGGACCGGGTGTGCGTCGACCCCAACGACTGGTGCGGCGCGTGCTATTTTTGCCGGGAAGGTGCTGCCCATTTTTGCGAACGGATGAAAGGAATCGGCACCACAAGAGACGGCGGTTTTGCGCAGTATGTGTCGGTCCCTCAAAAGCAGGCGTATTGTTTTACCGACCGCATTACCTATGCGCAGGCGGCGATGACCGAGCCGGTGGCGTGCTGTCTGCATGGGATTGATTTGTGTGAAATTCGTCCGTCAAGCGTTGTGCTGGTCATCGGCGGCGGAATGATCGGTTTGATTATGGTGCAGCTGGCCAAACTTGCCGGAGCAAGAACGGTGATTTTGCTGGAACCGGTCGAGAGTAAGCGCACGCTCGGTGCAAAACTGGGAGCAGATCTCTGCATTGATTCGCTGCGGGAAGACGTTTCTGCCGTACTTGAGGCACAGCAGATCAAACAGGTGGATGTGGTGATTGAATGCGTTGGGCTTCCGGCAACGATTTGCCAGGCGATTGAGCTTGCGGGGAAGCATTCCACCGTGATGATGTTCGGCCTTACCAAACCGGATGATACCATTCCCTTGAAACCTTTTGAAATTTTCCAAAAAGAGATTACGCTCAAATCTTCGTTCATCAATCCGTATACCCAGGGGCGGGCAATTGCGCTCATTGATGACGGAAAGATCGATGTGTCGTCGATGGTTTGTGAGCTGGCTTCTTTGGAAAAGCTTCCCGCCATTTTGAGCGATCCTGCCCTTCGCCGTTTGGGCAAATACATCATCGATCCGTTTGCGGATGCATGATTTTTGAACAGTTCTTGAATTTGGGGAATTATTATTGCTTTTTGCGGGGAAATCCAGTATAATATTTCTTGTCCGTATTTTTGGAACTTCATCAGTTGGAGGTGGAAGAGATGAACATGCAGATGCTGAGACTTTTGACAGACACCGCAACTACGCAGGATTCGACGATGGCATTGATCACCAGCTTTGTGCCGTTGATTCTGATTTTTGTTGTGTTTTATTTTATCCTGATTCGTCCGCAGAGAAAGAAGGATAAAGAAACTCAGAAGATGCGTTCGAACGTGCAGGTGGGGGATGAAATCGTCACCATCGGCGGGGTGATCGGGATCGTGGTCAGCCTGAAAGAAGACACGGTTGTCATTGAAACCGCGGGCGAACGCAATAAAATTCGTATCAAACGCTGGGCAATCCAGTCGAACGAAACCATTCACGACGACGTATAATTTGAAATCCCCCTTCATATCTTGGAACAAAAAGGGGGAATGATTATGCATCGACCGGCTAAAGCAACAGGCAGAGGAGCGGTTTTGCTTCCTCTGCTTTTTGCGTGTTTGAAAGGGGTTGCGGCCTATTTGCTGACCGCTTTGGCGGTGTCGCTGTTTCTTTGCCGGTCATCGGGCGGCGCTTCGTATGAATTGCCGGCGCTGTTGGCCGCAGGGGTGAGTGCGTTTGTGCTGGGCGCATCGGTTGCCCGTGTGTTTCGTTTGCAGCGATATTTTGCTGCCTGTTTATCATCGCTTGTATTGCTGTTATTGTTGTTTTTGATTCGTCTTCCAATGGGAGCTGCATTTACCGGCTGGACTGCCGGCAAAGCATTGGTGATTTTTTTCGGCTCGATCACCGGGGCATCGCTGGTGCGGGTGGACCCGCGCAAGCGCCGCCGGCGCATCGCTCGCTGACAAGTTTCGTCATAATTCACAAAATTTATAGTTTCGTAACATTTTAGACGGCAAAAACAGCTATGATAAAAAGGATGATTGAATTTGCATACCAAACCATGCGGCGCATTTGCGCATTCAATGGGAACAAAAAACTGGCTGATGCAGATTTGGCTGCCGCTGTGCCTGATTTTGGGCATTTTGTACGGGGCTTCGCTGGTACATCAGGATGCCGGCCGTTTTGCCGTGTTTGAAACCGGTTATTGGCAGACGATTCGGGTGTTTTCTGCATCGGATCATTTCGCCGGTGCTTTTTGGCAGACACTGCAATTCGGATTGTTGTTTTGGGTTTTGTTTTTTGTTCTTGGACTTTTGGCCGGCGGACAGGTTGGAACGTTTTTCGTGCTGTTTTGCAGTGGTCTTGGTTTTGGCGCTCGTTTAGGAAGCGGGTATCTTCAAAACGGTGTGCTGCAGGGGCTGTTGGAGATGGCGCCGTATCTGCCTGGTTTTGTGCTGGTGCTTTGCGTGTTGCTGTTGTCCGCAAAGGAATCGATTCGGCTGCAGACGGCGTTGTGGCGTGTGCTTTGCGGAAAGCAGACGGCGCTTCGATTGCAGGCGGTGAAGCTTTACGGATGCAAACAATTGTTGCTGTTGCTGCTTTTGTTCGTTGCGGCAATGGTCAGCGGGGTGTTGGTTTTGGCAGCCCGCTAGGAAGAGAAAGAAAAGGATGGATGATTTCAATGGCATTTTTGGGCTTTGCGAATCACACAAAACCCGGTAAGGGGGTCGATAAAGACGCTCCCGAGAAAAAACAATTTTTCCTGTACTGGGAAATTTACTTCCGCAAGCTGTGGAAGCTCATCCAGTTGGGATTGTTGTTTTTGCTGTTTTGTATTCCGATCGTCACCATTGGTCCGGCAATTTGTGCGATGCAGAAAGTCATGAAAGACTTTATCAACGGACGTGGGGTATTTTTGTTTTCGGATTTCTTCGCGGCGTTTAAATCCAATTTCTTGTTTGGATTTTTGTTTGGCATCGTCGATGCAATCATTTATTTTCTGATGTTTGTTGCCATCAATTTCTATTGGCAAATGACTCAGGTCAATACGTTTTATTATGTGCTGGCGTTCCTGACGCTGGCGGCCTTGGTGACCTGGACGATGATGAACCTCTATATGTGGGTCATGATTCCGATTTTGGATATGAAATGGAAGCCGATGCTCAAAAACGCTTTTCTGCTGGCTGTCCTCGGCATCAAAAGAAATCTGATCTGTGTGATTGCCTGCCTGGTTTATATGGCGATTGTTGTCATTGTCTTTTTCAGCAGCATGGTAGGAATCATCATCGGGACGCTGTTGTTTTTGTGTTTGCTGCCCGCAACGCTGGCCTTCACGGTAGAATTCCAGTGTTATCCAGTTGTCAACCGCTATATCATCAATCCGTATTATGAACGCACCGGTGAACGCCGTCCGGACGATTTTGCTTACGACCCGGCAGAAGATGATGAAGTCATCTTTGAAGATATTGGCACACAGGAAATTCAGGCAAAACCGGCTGCTTCGTCTGTGAAAACGAAGCGCATCAAATAAGAAACAAGAGAACAGGATGCTCAAACGGGCATCCTGTTTTCGGGTATAGAAAGGAAACGCTTATGAACGCACTCAAGAATATCCGCTTGTTTTTGCTGGATATGGACGGAACTTTTTATTTGGGCAGCCGGCTTCTGGACGGTTCTTCCCATTTTGTCGAAACGATGGAATCACTGCCGGACTGTGATTTTGTGTTCTTAACGAACAACTCCTCCAAAAACCGGCTCAATTACGTCGAGAAATTGAAAACGATGGGCTTTTCCTTTGATGCCGATCGCATCATGACGTCAGGCGAAGCGGCTACCATTCATCTTTCGCAGGAAATGCCGGGGGCTAAACTTTATGTGGTGGGGACGCCTTCGCTCGAAGAGGAGTTTTCGGCGGCTGGTTTTCCGCTAACTGATCAGAACCCCGATGCGGTGGTGCTGGGATTTGACATGACGCTTACCTATGAAAAATTGGTCAAGCTCTGCGATTTCGTGCGCGCCGGATTGCCGTATATTGCGACGCATCCGGACTTCAACTGTCCGGTGGAGGGCGGATTTATTCCGGACATCGGCGGGATGATCGCACTGGTGGAAGCCTGTACCGGACGCCGGCCCGATGTCGTGATCGGGAAGCCCAACCGCTATATTGTCGAGTCCGTTTCGGAAAAATTTCAGGTGCCGCTGGAAGCTATCGCGATGGTGGGCGACCGGCTGTACACCGATATTGCGGTGGGCGCCAATGCGGGGATTACCTCGGTGCTGGTGCTTTCCGGTGAAACGGCGCTTTCCGACTTGGAAGGCTCGTCGGTGCAGCCCGATTATATTTTTGAAAATTTGGGCGAACTGGCGGATGCGGTTTTGCGCGATCGGGCAAAGGACGAATAATAAAAATACCGCAGGGATCACTTCATCCCTGCGGTATTT
>CALXIC010000220.1 GCA_944388265.1 uncultured Clostridia bacterium
AAGAACCTTCCGCTCTGCGCAAACCATCAGCCCATTTAGAATCTTCTTACGATTTGCAGGTGTTGGACAGTTACCTCGATCGAAAGCCAACCCTGAAAGAATAATAAAAGGAAAAGCTTATGACCAAAAAAGAACTTTATGAAAAAGCCTTTGTCATTTTAAACCAAAGGGAACAGCGCGCCTACCGAGAACTGGATCAGCGCAAGGAAGAAATTCATCGCACCATTCCGGAAATCGAATTTCTTCAGCGTTCGCTCAGCCAGGTTTCGATTCGTCTTTCCAAACAGATTTTAAGCCATCAGGAAAACGTTTCGGAAGGCACGGCAAAAATATTGGAAGAAGGTATGCGCAACAATCAGCGCATCGAACAGCTTCTCGTATCCCATGGTTATCCTGCGAATTATTTAAAACCGCATTTTGTGTGTTCCAAATGCCGCGATACCGGTTATGTGCACGGAGAACTTTGCAGCTGTGTGCAGGAGGTTGTTCGTAAACTTGGTGCAGAAGAGCTCAACGAGTCCACGACCATGCAGCTTTGTACTTTCGACGATTTTGATCTGCGGTATTACCGCTCGGCGGCGCATCCGGAATATCTGCTCAAAATGAAAGAGAATCTGGATTTTTGCAAAAATTATGCGAAGTCTTTTAAAAAGACTTCGCAAAGCATTCTGATGATTGGGCCTACCGGACTGGGCAAGACGCATCTTTCCCTGGCGATTGCTTCTGTGGTATTGGATGCCGGCTATCAGGTGGTGTACGGCTCGGCGCCCGACTTTTTCCGCCGGATTCAAAACGAATACTTTGGAAAAAATAAAGAAACCAGCGATACGCAAAATAAACTGCTGGAAGCAGATCTTTTGATTTTTGACGATCTGGGCGCCGAATTTGAAAATGGGATGTATGCCTCCATTTTGTACAGCATCGTCAACGGTCGTCTGAATTTAGGGAAGCCCACCATTATCAACACCAATTTGACCATTGGGGAACTCGAGCGACGCTATACCAACCGCATGGTGTCGAGACTCACAACGCTTTACACACCGCTTCGATTTGTCGGCACCGATATTCGGCAATTAAAACTTCAGGAATCCTGATCCCATACCGCGCAGAGCATCTTGATCGGAATGTTTTGCGCGGTAAATTTTTCTTCATGTTCCGTCATGACGTTGTCTTGAAAATCGCTTTGATGCAAATCATAGGTCAAAAAAGTAATGGTAAAACCGCTGTCTTTAAAGTATTGAATGCTGTCTGCAAATAAACCGTCGTCGTCGGTTTTAAATTCAATCTGACCGCCGGGTTTTAAGAGTTTCTTGTAACGTTCCAGCTGACGAGGATGGGTCAGCCGTTTTTTGTGCTGACGTTCTTTCGGCCATGGGTTGCAGAAATTGATGTAAATTTTATCCACACAATCGCGTTCATCCATCACATCCAAAATGCGTTCGATGTCATACGGTGTGAACAACAGATTGTCGATCGGGCGATCAACCGCAGCAAAAGCCGCCTTTGCATGACGGCAGGCGGATGCCAGTACCAAGCTTTTTAAGTCCATGCCCAAATAATTGATTTCCGGATGACGGGCAGCATGCACTGCAACAAAATTGCCTTTCCCGCATCCCAATTCCAGATAAAGCGGCTGCGTTCTCTCAAACATTTGATGCCATTCACCTTTGTGAAAGGGATCGTCGATATAAAAAGGGGAGCTTTCCAACTCTGGTTTTGCCCAGGGTTTGTTGCGCATTCTCAAATAAAGTCCTTCTTTCGTCCGTTATTGAGTTTTATTATAGCAAATCAAAAAGGTTTTGTCCAACCATTCCAAAAACGATAATTTTGTAGGAAAGCTTACATCATGGGAGCATTTTTGATTTATGGATTGTTCACAAAATAGACTTGATTTTCCAGCAGAAGGTGTTATACTAAAATTAGCACTCAGAAGTAAAGAGTGCTAATTTTAGTATCATATTATTTCGAGGTGTTTTTCATTGTCTAAGATGGAATTTAAAGCAGAATCCAAGAAATTACTGGATTTGATGATCAATTCGATTTATACGCACAAGGAAATCTTTCTCCGTGAATTGATTTCCAACGCCAACGACGCGATTGATAAACTGTATTTTCGTTCGCTGACGGATCAAACGGTGGGACTTGCCCGAGAAGATTTTGAAATCAAATTGGCTGTCGATCGGGATGCCCGTACCCTCACGATTTCGGATAACGGGATCGGCATGACGCGCGAAGAACTGGAAAACAATCTGGGAACCATCGCAAAAAGTGGTTCGCTGGACTTTAAACAGCAAAATGAGTTGGATGACAACGTCGATGTCATCGGTCAGTTTGGTGTCGGATTTTATTCCGCCTTTATGGTTAGCGAACGCGTTGTCGTAGAAACTCGCGCATTTGGCAGTGAGGAAGCCTATCGCTGGGAATCCACCGGAGTAGACGGCTATACCATCGATCCGTGTGAAAAAGATTCTTTTGGGACGACGATTACCCTGTGGATCAAGCCGAACGGGGAAGAGGAATACGACGAATTCTTGGACCAGTACCGCATCCAGGGACTCGTGAAAAAATATTCGGATTATATCCGTTACCCGATTCGGATGGAAATGTCCACGAGCAAAGTAAAAGAGGGAACGGGTGTCGACGGAAAAGATCCGGAATATGAAACGGTTTCGGAACTGCGCACCTTAAACAGCATGATTCCGATTTGGCGCAAACAGAAATCGGAACTGACCGATGACGATTACAACCGTTTTTATCAGGAAAAATTCTATGATTTTCAAAATCCGCTCAAAGTGATTCACACCAAAACGGAAGGTTCGGCGACGTACAGCGCGCTGCTGTACATCCCGGCGCAGGTGCCGTACAACTACTATTCCAAGGATTTCGAAAAAGGATTGCAGCTTTATACCAGCAGCGTCATGATTATGGAAAAATGCGCAGATCTTCTGCCGGACTATTTCAGCTTTGTACGCGGGATTGTCGATTCGGAAGATTTGTCGCTGAACATTTCGCGTGAAACGCTGCAGCATGACCGCCAGCTCAAGCTGATTGCGAAAAGCCTGGAAAAGAAAATCAAATCCGAACTCCAGAAAATGCTCAAAACCGATCGGGAAACCTATCTGAAATTCTATCAGAATTTCGGCTTGCAGCTGAAATACGGGCTTTACAGCGATTACGGCGTTCATAAAGAAGAGCTCAAAGATTTGGTGTTGTTCTATTCCTCTTCGGAACAGAAACTGGTAACCCTTGCAGAATATGTAGAACGCATGAAAGAGGATCAGAAAGCGATTTACTACGCAAGCGGTGACGCGGTAGAACACATCGATCATCTGCCGCAGGTGGAAATGGTCAAGGACAAAGGCTATGAAATTTTGTATCTGACCGATGACATCGATGAATTTGCATTGCAGATGCTGCAAACGTATCAGGATAAACCGTTCCAGTCGGTTTCTTCTGCAAATCTGGATCTGGAAACCGAAGAAGAAAAGAAAGAAAACCAGAAACAGGAAGAAGAATATCAGCCGCTGTTTGATGCGATGAAGGAAACGCTTGGCGATAAGGTCAAAGCGGTTCGTCTTTCCAATAAATTGAAATCGCATCCGGTATGCTTGACCAACGACGGCATGATTTCGCTCGAAATGGAAAAGGTGCTCAATGCGATGCCCAACAACCAGAAGGTGAAAGCGGAACGTGTATTGGAAATCAACGCGTCTCATCCGATCTTTGAAAAACTCAAAGCACTCAAAGATCAGGATTCGGACAAACTTGCAGCATACACCAATATTTTGTATACGCAGGCCTGCATGATTGAAGGGTTGCCGGTGGAAGATCCGGTCGCTTACGCCAATGAAGTGTGCAAACTGTTGTTGGATGAAACGAAATAATTGTATGAAAAATCCCGTACAGGAATTTCCTGTACGGGATTTTTGAGTCTTAAAACTGTTAACCATGATTTTTCTGATCAATCCAAGCGCAAACTTTTTCCAAATCGGGAAGTACAGTGACCCCTTCCAGAAGTTCTTCGGAAAGTTCAATTTGATCGGGAATAGCGATGACCGAAGCACCGGCCGCCTTTCCGGCCGTAATCCCGGCCGGACTGTCCTCTAAAACCAAACAGTCGCTGGGAGCAACGCCAATTTTGTTGGCGGCAATCAGAAAAATGTCGGGATTCGGTTTGCCGTTTGGCACTTCGCTTCCATAAACAAATGCCTGAAAATAAGAGCAAACACCGGCATCCTCCAAATGCATCTGCGCCAGTTCTTTTCGGGTGGAGGTGGCGACTGCCGCCGGAATGTGATGCGCTTGCAGATGTTCGAGCAATGCAATGAGCCCTTTTTTGATCGGAACGCCGTGTTCTTTCATCCATCCGTTGACGTAATTGGTTCGGATGGTTCGTGCGGCATCGTAATCGACAGCATCACCGAATGCTTCCAAAAACATTCTGCGGCTGGTTCCTGTACTGGTACCCTTAAAACTTTTGATGAATGGAACCGTCAGGGGATAGTGAAGCTCTTCCGCTGCCTTGAGCCATCCCTCTGTGGACAGACGTTCGGTATCAAACATCAAACCATCCATATCAAAAATGACACCGCGAATCATGAAACAATCTCCTTTTGTACTACTTGCTCTTGTTCCGGAAAATCTCTGGTAATATTTCGGATCCATTGGAACGCGCGATAGTGATGGATCACAAATGGCATCTTGACGAATTCATCCAGGCAAAGAATAAAATACACCGCCAAGACGGGCAATTTTAAGACAAAGGCGCAGAATAAACCGACCGGTACCGCAAAGCACCACATATCAATCGTGTCGCAAATCATGCCGTATTTCGCGTCTCCTCCCGCACGGAAACAACCGCCAATCCATGCGGTGTTGACGCCCTGCCCCCAGACATAATAGGCGTTGATGAGAAGCATTCCCTGTAAATAGATGCGCGCTTGATCGGTCAGCTCATGTCCCATCATCATAAGCAGAGGACAGCTGCAAAGAATCAAAATTCCACCTAAAATACCGGCGGTGGAAGTCAAAAACAACATGCGGTTTGCGTATACCTGCGCGTGTTTCAAGCGATTTTCGCCGATTGTTTTGCCAATAATAATGCCGGTCGCGCTTGCCATCCCAAAGCAGATGACCGTTCCCAAGTTGCGCGCCACCGTCGCGATGGAGTTTGCTGCCACGGCATCGCTTCCCATATGTCCCAAAATGACGGAGTACATGGAAAAAGCAACGCTCCAAGCCGTATCATTGAGCGTAGACGGCATGGAAATACGCAAAAAATCCTTGACCAAAACAGGTTCAAGACTCACCAGATCTTTGAACCGAATGCGAACCGTACGAAAACGAATGGAATCAATTACACAAATCACGACCTCGGTAAAGCGCGCAATCACCGTACCGATGGCAACACCGACCAAACCGAGTTTCGGTGCACCGAACAAGCCGAAAATGAAGGTCGCATTGATCGAAATATTGATGCAAAGCGAAATGGCGTACACACCGGTACTGAGCATCACGCGTTCAATACTCCGCATCAAATTCAAATAAATGCTGGAAAAACTCATGAAGAGATAGGAAACAGCAAGAATGCGCAGATAGGTGACCCCTTCTTGAATCAATGCGGGATCATTGGTAAAGATGTGCATCAATTGATTCGGGAAGAACCATGCCGCAACAGCAAAAATAAAACCAACCAACAAAGATAAGCGCAAAGCGATTGCCAATTCTTTTTCAATCGTTCGGGTATCGCCTTTCCCCCAGTACTGTGCGGTCAAAGTCGCAACACCCGAAGATAGCCCATAAAAGATGATGGTCAAAATAAACTGCACCTGATTTGCAAGGGAGGAGGCCGAAAGTGCCTCCTGGCTTACATACCCCAACATCACAACGTCGGCGGAGTTCACCGCCGTATTGATGAGATTTTGCGCAATAATTGGCAATGCAATCAAAATTGCCTTGGAGTAAAACTCCCGTTTCTCTTTTGGTGTTTCTTCGATCAATCCTTTATTTGACTGAAAAAGTTTCATGGCAAATCTCCTGTCATTTTTCAGACATATTCAAAACACGGTTATTTATTTTGAATTTCACTTTGAATGTCGTAAACATCAATATCGGACGCATCTTTGGTTTCAGTATCCTGCGTCTGATCATCTAAAGATTCTTTTGGGGAAGCAGCATCGTCCAATTCCGTTACCAAAGACCAGGTCATAGACAAAGTGCCGCTTTCCTGTTCGTAGAAAGAGATGGTATCTTGCTGATCATTGAAAACATAACGATACACATAATCATGTTCCGGATCATCACTGGTTTGCAAATGGAAATAGGAAGAATCCTCTTCTGTCTGCACCGACCAAGTACCTTCATAAAGATCATTTTCGTAGATTTCCAAATATGTACCGTCCTCGGATAAGATGTATTCGCTTTGGTTCTCTTCATCAGACCAAGTAGCAACGAAAATAGACTTTGCTTCCTCTTCGGACGGTTGATTCGTCATATCGATGGTATCCGATGTTTCTTCCACTAAACCTTGGGTATCCTCTGCGGCGTCTACTTCTTGAAGCATTGATACTTGCGAACAGCTGCAGCATGCCGCCAGCAAAATACCCGTCAAACCGATCAGCCAACTTTTTTTCATGAGTGTGCATCCTCCCATAAAATTTTCGAAATAAACTATTTTTTATTATAGCATGATCCCATGCGGAAAAAAAGAGTGAAGGAAGAAAAAGAAATTACAAATTCTTTGTATTTTGTTATTCTTTTTGCAGCACAATCTATGAAAACAAGAAGAATCAAGATGCTGTTTCTTCCTTTATTTGACACCGCTTTACAGGCTGTGGTATACTAAACAAAAATAATCACTGCAGCGTCGATTGATCGACAGGGAAACCGGTGAAAAACCGGTGCAACAGCCATTACTGTGATTGGTATCTGTTTTTTCATATCCATTGGTTTTTACTGAGAAGGGAAAAAATGGCAAGCCATCAGCCAGGAGACCGGCTGCAGAAGATGGGAACAGCATTCGGGCAATTGGAATCAACCTCCCAAACGCAAGCGGACCAAAATAGGACCCGCTTTGTTTTTGTTGTCTGAATGTGTTTCTTCTTTGGGAGGAAACATATTTCTTTTTTGAAAGGAACGATCGGATGAGTATTTGGACAAACGATACCGTGATTGTTGCGGCAAGCTTTGGCACCGTGCATGACCGTACCGCCAGTGATAACATTACCAGTGTAGAAGAAGCGTTTGCTGATTATGCCCCCTGCAATCGCATTGTAAGGGCATATACCAGCCCTACGATTCGCCGCATTCTAAAACAGCGGGGCACTATCATTGAGTCGGTCAGCGATTGCCTGAACACTTTGTCAAAGGAAGGCGTTCGGAAAGTCGTTGTGCAGCCCACTCATCTGATTCCCGGTGAAGAGTACGACAAACTGTGCGCCGAAGTATTCGCCTATCGGACCGTATTTGAAGAACTTTATCTTGGAAAACCGCTCATGGCCGATGATGAGGACATCAAAGAAACCGCACGTATTCTATGCCAGGAATACCCCTTGCAGGATCAAGAAGGCATTTTATGGATGGGACACGGCTCTCCGCATCCAGCCAATCGGGTGTATCAGAAAATTTCCGATATTTTTCGTCATGAGTTCAAAAAAGAGCGCATGTTTTTGGCAACGGTAGAGGGGACGCCCACTCTTTCCGAAGTTCTTCCGTTGATGACCGAACAGGGCATTCAAAAAGTTCATCTGATTCCCTTGATGTTGGTCGCCGGAGAACACGCCGTGCATGATATGGCGGGCGAACAGGAAGAAAGCTGGAAAAATCAAGTGAAGCGGACGGGATTTGAACCGATCTGTCATTTTTGCGGAATCGGGGAACTTACTTCCATCCGTGCGCTCTATTGCCGGCATTTGGATGAAGCAAAGCGTGTGAACTCATGATCCCTGCATGGAATTTAGAACGGTATGTCGGGCAGAAAAAACTTCGTTGTGGATTCACTACCGGCAGTGCCGCTGCAGCTGCAACGCATGCTGCGGCGCGGTATCTCAAAACAGGAGAAATTTTAGAATATGTATCGCTTCCGACGCCGAAAGGGATCGTTATTCCTGTTCCGGTAGAAACCATCCGGCGTGAAGGTGCGGGTATCGTTTGCGGTGTCCGCAAAGATGGCGGCGATGATATTGATGCAACGGACGGATTGCTCATCGAAGTGAAACTACTGCCCGACCCGTCGGTAGACGGAATTTTGATTACCGGCGGTTTGGGGGTCGGCGCGGTGACCAAACCGGGTCTGGAACAGCCAGTCGGACAAGCCGCCATCAACCGTGTGCCGCGGATGAT
>CALXIC010000221.1 GCA_944388265.1 uncultured Clostridia bacterium
GCGTTTACAAATGTACGCCGGAAGGACGCGAAGCGTTCGCGCGTTTCATGGATGCGCTCAACCAGTAATGGCGATTCGATTCCCCGCAGGCTTTTGCGGGGAATTTTTTATGCGTCAAACGGATACCCAACAATTTCTTGCTTTTTCAGGAAATGAGCGTGAAAACCTGTCGCAGAAAGTGTTTTGATCTGCTATACTAACAGTTGAAATTGACCCATTTTGGAGTGTTCCTATGAAAACCTATACCTTTAAAGACACGCTGCACGGATGCTACCTGGCTTACATCACGCAGGCCATTGTCAACAATCTGGCGCCGCTGCTGTTCGTCATCTTTCAAAGACAGTTTGAAATTTCGCTGGCCTCGCTGAGTCTGCTGATCGTTTTCAACTTTGGCCCTCAGCTGATTACCGACTGTCTGGCGGTGAAATTCGTCGACCGCATCGGCTACCGCACCTCGATGGTGTTGGCGCACGCCTTGGCCTTTCTGGGGCTTTTGATGCTGGGCGTGCTGCCGCATGTGCTGCCAAACGCCTTTTTGGGGCTGCTGATCGCGGCCGTCATCTACGGCGTGGGCGGCGGATTGATTGAAGTGCTGGTCAGCCCTATCGTCGATTCCCTGCCGGGTGAAGCGAAAGATTCCGCCATGGCACTGCTCCACTCCTTCTACTGCTGGGGACAGGTGTCGGTAGTGGCCATCTCCACACTGCTCATCTGGGGAATCGGCGAAAACTGGTGGTTTATCCTGCCGGTTGTGTGGTCACTGCTTCCGCTGTCCAATCTCTGGCGCTGTATAAAAATGCCGCTGATGCCTCCGATCCCCGAAGAACGGAAGATGTCTTTGAAAGAGCTTATCCGCAACCGTCAGTTTATCCTGATTCTGGTTTTGATGCTCTGCGCCGGTGCATCGGAACTGACCATGTCGCAGTGGTCATCCCTCTTTGCGGAAGAAGGGCTTGGGGTTCCCAAGGTGCTGGGCGACCTGCTGGGGCCGTGCCTCTTCGCCATCCTGATGGGTGCCGGACGCACCATCTTCGGCGTGTATGGTGCCCACATCAATACCAAACACGCGATTTTGGCAACCTCTGCACTGTGCGTCCTCTGTTACCTGACGGCCTCGCTCTCCACCATTCCGCTGCTCTCGCTCTTTGCCTGTGCACTCACCGGGCTTGGGATTTCGCTGATGTGGCCGGGGGTCTTTGCTCTGGCGGCAAGAGCGCTGCCCCGCGGCGGCACGGCGCTCTTCGGCATGATGGCGCTCTTTGGCGATTTGGGATGTTTATCCGGGCCTTGGCTTGCGGGCAACGTCTCCAATCTCATTCAAAAAACGAATGCGTTCCAAGATCTTTCCCTCTTCGCCGGTTTGAGCGACAGCCAAATCGGGCTCAAATGCGGGCTTTTGCTGGGACTCATTTTCCCGCTGGTCATGCTTTTGGGGGTGCGAAAGCTGCGCACGTCGACGGAAGAAGTTTCGGATACTTAACAACAAAGCGCGGAGAATTTGATTCTCCGCGCTTTCTTTGATTTATTGATTGGTTGTCGGATCGGTTGTTTCAGGCAGCTGCGGCGTTTGCTTTGCCGCTTCCAATTCCAGCTCCGGTTTGGGAACCATCAAATCCACCGCTTTGGGGTCTACGGCAATGATGATTTGCTGTTCGGTGCCACCATATTCGCCGTCCAGTGTCCAGCGCACCGGTGCTTCACAGGTGATTTCAAACCGGCTGCCGCGCAGGACATCAAACCATTCCGGATCGGGCGTCCCGCTGATCATCGCTTCCAGCATCGACCAAAAACGAAACGGCTCCGGCTTCTTGATAAGGATCATTTCCATCAGGCCATCCGCCAAATCCACCCGATGAAACGGCACCGGAAGTCCCGCCACCGAATGGGAATTGCTGATGCTGCCATAGACATAATCCCCCTCAACGACCCGATCTTCCGTTACCACCTTCATATGGTAGGTGTGCATCTTGAGCACTTCTTTGGCGGCTTCCAACAGATAGGCCGTCTTGCCCAGCACATTTTTGACATCCTGCGGCGTACTGTACGAAACTTCCGTAAACAGACCAAATGCCGCCACGTAGTTAAAATGGCGACCATTAAACGTACCGATGTCACAGGGAAACGGCACAGCATCCACAATAGCCGCTGCCGCTTCGTGAATATCCTTTGGCAGCCCCAAACTGGATGCAAAATCGTTCACCGTCCCGGTCGGGATATAGCCGATGGGAATTCGTTTTTGGCTGCGGGTCATCCCCTCGACCACTTCATCAATCGTACCGTCGCCGCCGCTGCAAACCACCAAATCAAATTCGTGCGCACGTTTTGCCACAAATTGGGTCGCATCCCCGGAAAACTGCGTGGGGTGCACGTTTACATCCCACCCGTTGCGGACGTACAGATCCAGAATATCGCTCAGTTCCGATTTTAACCGTGCCTTTCCGGCATGTGGATTATAAATAAACAGCATTTTCTGATTCATGATATCACCTTCATCCATTTAGTATACCGAATCAAAATGGATAATCCGTTCCAAAGTTACGAATAAATTTTGAATTGACAAAACGATCACAAGGGATTATAATAAAGACACAATAGAATGTCTGTTTCAGGGCGGAGTGAAATTCTCCACTGGCGGTAAAGTCCGCGACCCCATATTTTATATGGGCTGATCTGGTGCAAGTCCAGAACCAACGGTATAGTCCGGATGAAAGAAACAAAGATCTGACTGGGTCATTGTCCCCCGAAGCATTGTTTGCGCTTCGGGGGATTTTTTGCTCAGGACGACACCCCAAAGCAGACCTCTGATTTTAGGAGGTATTTTTTATGTCAAACACCGCAGCAACCAAAAAAGTCAACATTCGCACCCTCACCTGCACCGCCATCCTCGGCGCGCTTGCCTTTGCGCTGATGTTCTTGGATTTTTCGGTGCCATTTGCTCCGAGCTTTTTGCAGATGGATATTTCCGATCTGCCGGCGCTGATTGCCGCCTTTGCCTTAGGGCCGATTCCGGGTGCCATGGTATGCGTCATTAAAAACCTGCTCCATCTGAGCATCACTTCCACTGTCGGGGTGGGCGAAGTTTCTAACTGCCTGCTGGGTTGTGCGTTCGTCCTGCCGGCCGGCTGGATTTACCGCAAACTTCAAAACCGCAAAGGCGCCTTGATCGGCTCTCTCGTCGGCGCCGTCTGCATGGCCGTTTGTGCGTTCCCGATCAACCTCTTTTTGGTTTACCCGATGTACATCAACGTCGCCGGTTTTCCGCTGGAAGCCATCATGGGCATGTACAAAGCGATTTTCCTCTTTGCGAATGTCGATGAACTGTGGCAGGCACTCTTGATCTGCAACGTCCCGTTTACCTTTATCAAAGGCATGCTCGTCACCATCATCACCTTTGCCGTTTACAAAAAGATTTCTCCGGTGCTCAAAGGCCGGTAAGATCCGATCAAAAAAGAGCTGGTTTTCATTTGAAAACCAGCTCTTTTCTTTTAGCATGTAAGCAATCTTATGCTTTCTGTTCCAGCGCAGCTTTGAGCGCTTTGCTCAGCTGATCCGGGCAAGAAGTGCCGCGGCCGTTGCAGTTGATTCCGCTCAAACGGCGAATGACTTCTTCAACCGGCATTCCTTCCACCAACGCGCAAACGCCCTGCGTATTGCCGTTGCAGCCGCCGGTAAAGCGACATTCTTTCACCACACCGTCTTCAATGTTAAAATCAATTTTCCGCGAGCAAACGCCCTTCGGTGCATAGGTATACCACATCTTACGCTTCTCCTTCTTCATTCGGAATGAGCGGAAGCGGTTCGAGGAAAATAATATCCTTACGATCCGCCGCATCGCCTTCCGCCAGTACCGCCGCCTGAGCGACAATTTTTCCTCCGGCATGTTTGACCAAAGCATCCAGCGCATTGAGCGATTCACCGGTGCTGATGACGTCATCGACAACCGCTACGCGTTTTCCCTTCAGGTACTCTGCATCGACAGCATCCAGATAGAGCGTCTGTTCCTTAGCGGTGGTAATCGACTTCACCGAAACGCCCACCGGATCACGCATATAAAGTTTGATGCTCTTGCGGGCAAGCACATACTTTTTGCCGCACTGTCTCGACATTTCATACGCCAGCGGAATGCCCTTCGATTCAGCCGTCAGCAAGACATCAAATTCCGGCAGCTTTTTGAGCAGTTCGGTTGCACATGCAATCGTGAGTTCGACATCCGAAAACATCACAAAACCGGCAATCGACAGGCTGTCGTTGAGTTTACAGATCGGCAGTTCGCGGGTCAATCCGGCTACCTGCAGCGTATAATACTGGTTCATTCCGTTCGCTCCCATTCTTTTTCACGTTTACAAAACAGCACACCCCTGCCGAAGCAAGGGTGTTTTGTCGGTTCTTATTTTACCATGCTGGCAATTTCTTCCGCGAAATTGTCCTGTTTCTTTTCGAGGCCTTCGCCTTTTTCCATGCGGACATAGTCCACCATCTTGATGCTGCCGCCGAGTTCTTTCGCAACGCCATCCAGATATTTGGAAACCGAAATCTTGTCTTCCTTAATGTAAGCCTGTTCGGAGAGGCAGATTTCTTTGTAGAATTTGTTCAGACGGCCCATGACCATCTTTTCAGCCACAGCAGCCGGTTTGCCTTCGGCAATTGCCTGCTGGGTGAGGATTTCTTTTTCTTTTTCCACGCGTTCAGCCGGAACATCTTCTTTGTTGAGGTATTCCGGAGCAGCGAATGCGATCTGAAGAGCAACGTTTTTCGCAGCTTCTTCAAAGCCTTCTTTGTCAGCCACATCGGTGTCAAATTTCACCATAACGCCGATTTTGCCGCCGCCGTGTACATAAGAAACGAGGTCGCCTTCCAGACGGACGAAACGACGAACTTTCATGTTTTCGCCGATGGTCTGGATTTTTTCGGTCAGCGCTTCGGAAACGGTCATGCCAGTGCCAGCGCAGGGCAGGGTGAGCAGGGTTTCCACGTCAGCCGGGTTTTCATCGATGATGGTCTGAGCAACGTCGTTGACGAAATCCACGAATTTCTGGTTTTTCGCCACGAAGTCGGTTTCTGCGTTGACTTCGAGAACAACGCCGGTTTTCTTCGCTTTGTCAACCACCGAAACGACAAGACCTTCCGCAGCAATACGGCCAGCCTTTTTCGCTACAGCAGCAAGACCTTTTTCACGGAGAATTTCGATTGCTTTTTCCATATCGCCATCAGCCTGGGTGAGAGCTTTTTTGCAGTCCATCATGCCGCAGTCGGTTCTTTCACGCAGCGCTTTAACGTCTTGAGCAGTAAACGATGCCATAATAATTTCCTCCTCTATTTTTCCTGAAAAATGCCCGGCAAGTTGATTTGACGGGCATTTTGGAATCCAATTATTCTTCGACCGGAGCTTCTTCGCTCACTTCCGGCATTTCTTCCTGCTGGCCCTGTTTTGCTTCGAGCACAGCGTCAGCCATTGCACCAGCAAGCAGTTTCACCGCACGGATTGCGTCGTCGTTGCCCGGGATCACGTAGTCGATTTCGTCCGGATCACAGTTGGTGTCAACAATTGCAACCACCGGGATGCCGAGGTTTTTCGCTTCAGCAACCGCAATGTGTTCTTTGCGCGGGTCTACGACAAACAGAGCGCCCGGCAGTTTTTCCATATGTTTGATACCGCCCATGAAGCGTTCGAGTTTTTCGATTTCCAGTTCCAGTTTTGCAACTTCTTTTTTCGGCAGAAGAGCAAAGGTGCCGTCTTCCTGCATTTTGTGCAGCTGTTCGAGACGAGCGATTCTGCGTTTGATGGTTTTGAAGTTGGTCATCATGCCGCCGAGCCAACGAGCGTTGACAAAGTGCATGCCGCAGCGTTCAGCTTCTTCTTTGATCGAATCCGCAGCCTGTTTTTTGGTGCCGACAAAGAGGATGTCTTCGCCGTTTGCAACCACGTCACGAACGAAAGCGTAAGCTTCGTCGAGTTTTTTCACGGTTTTCTGCAGGTCGATAATGTAGATGCCGTTTCTTTCGGTGAAGATGTATTCAGCCATCTTCGGGTTCCATCTTCTCGTCTGGTGACCAAAATGGACGCCTGCTTCGAGAAGCTGTTTCATAGATACTACTGCCATGGTAGTCCCTCCTGATTTGGTTTTTATTTTTTCCTCCGTCCTGAAAGATGCCGCAGACCGGTTGTCCGGCACCGAAGCGCATTTATGACAGGACGTGCGTAATGCAGATAATAGTATAGCACAAAGGGCCTGCAAATGCAAGCCCTTTTTCGGAATTATTTGCTGTTTTCCAGCCCGTTTTGCACCTTTGCCGCTGTCACGGTGTTGCGCATCAACGTCGCAATCGTCATCGGTCCGACGCCGCCCGGCACGGGGGTGAGATATCCGGCCACTTCCTGCACGGCGTCAAAATCGACGTCGCCGCAAAGCTTGCCGTTTTCGTCGCGGTTCATGCCGACGTCGATCACCACAGCGCCCGGTTTGACCATATCGGCGGTGACCATCTTCGCCTTGCCGACCGCAGCCACCAGAATATCCGCCCCGCGGCAGATTTCTTTCAAATTCTGGGTGCGGGAATGACAGATGGTGACGGTTGCGCTTTCATGCAATAAAAGCATCGCCATCGGTTTTCCGACGATGTTGCTGCGGCCAATCACGACCGCCTGCTTGCCGGAAACCGGCACACCGGTCGAATGGATCAAATCCATACAGCCCGCCGGCGTACAGGGAAGAAAATCATATTCCCCGATCATAATTTTGCCGACACAGCCTTCGGTAAACGCATCGACGTCCTTTCTCGGATCGATCGCCGCAATGATTTTATGATCGTCGATCTGTTTCGGCACCGGAAGCTGCACGAGAATGCCGTTGACGGTGGAATCTTCGTTGAGCTTGCGAACCAATGCGAGCAGTTCTTCCTCGGTCGTTTCTTCGGGAAGGGCGTATTCTCTCGATTCAATGCACACCAGTTCACAGGCCTTTTTCTTATTGTTGACATAGACGCGGGATGCCGGATCGTTTCCGACAATCACAACCGCCAGGCAAACCGAAACGCCCTGTTTTTTGAGCGCTTCCACCTCGGCTTTCACCTGCATCTTGACATCCATGGAAATCTGTTTTCCGTCAATGATTTTTGCCATGGGGATTCCTCCGTTCACTGTTCCTTATTCGAAGCCGTTTTGTCTGATTCTTCTGCTTGGGATTCTTCCGTTTTGGATTCTTCTGCCGGATCAGCCGCTTTTACTTCTTCCGAAGCTTCCGGTTTTGCGGTCGTTTCATTTTCCGAAGCCGGCTGTTTTTTGGCTTCATCCGCAGACGAATCCTTGGATTTTTGTTTGCGTTTTTCCTGCGCTTCTGCCAGGAGGCGTTCTTTGATCACCGCAACCGCTTCGGCACGTTCGCTGTCGGTCATGCCGCCCCAGTTGGCAGCGTGTTCTTTCTGTGCCAGTTTTTTGGCTTTGCGTTCGAGCGATGCCGATTTTTTCTCCAGATCGCGCTGCGCTTTGGTTTCTTTTTCTTCCGCACGGATTTTCTGGCGGTATTCCTTGCGTTCTTTTGCGCTCATCTTTTTCAGTTCAGCCGCCTTTTCCAAAATCCAGCGGGATTCTTCGGTGTTGACATAAAGCGGCAGATAATCCGGGTCGTTGTTTCTCTTGATGTTCGAACGGATGATGACCAGCGTGATGAACGACGCGATGAGCAAAAGTCCGGACAGCAGCTGTGACACACGGAACGGTCCCCAGTAGAGGCTGTCGGTACGAAGCCCTTCGATGCACATTCTGCCAAGCCCGTACCAGGACAGGTACATGAGGATAATTTCACCGTCAAATTTGCGGTGTTTGGAATACAGATGCAGCAGAATAAAGCCTGCCAGACACCACAGCGATTCATACAAGAAGCAAGGATGTACGGGGTCTGCGCCATTGATGCTCATGGCAAACAGACTGTTGGTTTTGGTACCGAATGCTTCGGCGTTGACAAAGTTCCCCCAGCGCCCGATGCACTGCCCGATCAGGAAACCAAGGCTTGCCACGTCAAACATGGCCGGAAGATTGATGCGCCGCAGCTTACAGATGACGGACGCTACCAAAAGCGCCCCGATCAGACCGCCGTAAAAAGCAAGGCCGCCGTTTCTGGTGTTGAAAATCTTGGACCAGTCGCCTTCATACATCGACCACGAGAAGATGACGTAATAGGCGCGGGCGCCGATCATGCCGCCGATCAGGCCGCCGATGATGGCATCCATCGCCCGGTCTTCTTCCAAGCCGAATTCTTTCATGCGGTGGAGCGCATACATCACCGCCAGCAAAAATCCGCAGGCGATGATGATGGCATACCAGGCAATCCCCTGACCGCCGATATAAAATGCCGTTGTATTCATGGTGAACGAAATGTCACCTAAATTGGGAAACGATACCGTATTCATCTGTTTTTCATCCTTCCTGTTCTTTCGGTGCAGTGTCCGTGGATTTTGCCGGCTCAATGACGGACAGCGCCGAACGCGCCGCGTCAAACGAACCCCGAAGTCTGGCGCAAACCCCTTCCAGTGTCAAGGTACTCAGAATATCAAAGCTGTCATACATGGAAATCCCGCTCATCTGCGCGCTCATCAAACTGTTGGCAACGCCCTCTACTCGAGTGAGTCCCCGCAGCAGTCTGCCGTAAAGCGCCTTGCGCGACCGGTCGAAATCCTCTTGGGTAATTCCCGTCTCTTTGGCTTCATCCAGCGCCTGCTGCAATTTGCGGCGCACTTCCTCCGGCTGCTTCGCCTCGCCCGAAAAGAGCACCGACAAATACCCGCGTCCGCTGAATACTTCATACCCAAAGGTCTGGTTGATCCAGCCGCCGTTGTACAGCTCCCGGTAAAGGGAAGAACTTTCCCCGGTGAGCACATCCAAGAGCACTTCATATTCCAGCTGCGCCTGCAGCAGTTTGCGCCCTTCGAGCGGCGCTTCCTTGTAGCCCAGTGCAAACATAGGCGCCGAAACGCTCATCGTCTGGGTGACCCGATCGCGGCACACGGTCTGCGGCTCTTCGAAAGGTTTGGGATACACCGTCACCGGGTCCTTCTTCACCAAGCATTCCTCGACCACCTGCATCACCGCATCGGGATCAAAGTTTCCGGCAACGACCAGCACCATATTGTTGAGATTGTAATAGGTGTGGTAGCATTCATACAAAAGATCCGCCGTAATATGCGAAATGCTCTCCACCGTTCCGGCGATGTTGACCCGAACCGGATGTTCATGATAGAGCGCTTCCAGCAGATTGCAGAACACGCACCAATCGGGGTCGTCCTCATACATCTGAATTTCCTGCCCGATGATGCCCTGTTCCTTTTGCACCGTTTCTTTCGTGAAATACGGGTGCTGCACAAAGGTCAGCAGTGCGCGCAGCGATTCTTCGACCTGCTGGGTTGCACTGAAGAGATAACAGGTGCGGTCAAACGAGGTAAAGGCATTTGCCGAAGCGCCTGTTTTGGCAAACAGCGAAAACGCGTCGCCGTCCTCGCTTTCAAACAGTTTATGCTCCAGATAATGTGCAATGCCGGCGGGCACTTCGGTATAATCGGCGGATAAATCCGTCTTAAAGGCCGTATCAATCGACCCGACTTTCGCGCCGAACTGGGCATACACCGATTGAAATCCCGGCATCGGCGCCAGCAATATTTCCAGCCCCGTCTCGTGCTTGCCGTAGAGATATTCTTCCTGCAGGCGTTCGCTGCGTATGGTTTGCAGTTTCATCTTACGCCTCCTCCCCTGTCAGCAAATAAATCGACGCCAGCGACAGTTTCTGCGCCGCTTCGATGATCTCATCCCGCGTAACGGCCTGAAGCTTGGCAATCCGTTCTTCGGGCGCTTCCGGTTCCTGCACCAGCACCTGCCGCAGATAGTGGCTTTCAAGCGACGCCTGCGCGTCGTACAGAGAACGGTAAGCATTTTCCAGATAAAGCGTTGCCTGATGCAATTCTTCATCGGTAAACGCACCCTGGCGCATGGCTTCCACCTGTTCGAAAATGGCCGCCTTCGCGTCCTCTACCTGATGCAGTTCCACGCCGCTTTCGATCGTCAACAGACCCTTATAGTTATTGATGCGGGACAGGCAATAATAGCAAAGACTCTTTTCTTCGCGCACATGCACAAAGAGTTTGGACATCGGGCTTCCGCCCAGCAGCATCGACATCATCTGCAAAGGAGCGGTATTTTCCCGCCCTGCCAGCGTATCAGTCGCATAATGCAGCACCAGTTTTGCTTGGGTCACCGGCATTTTTTCCACCGTCGAGAGCGGCGGATTGGGCAAGCGAATCAGCGTATTGGCAACAAACGGCACCGGCTCACGCGACAGTTTTGTCAGCGGACGAACCAGCTCTTCTTCCACCGGCTTGGGATCGCCGCATCCGGTAAAGCACACTTCTACCCGCGCCTCCGAAAGCAGCTTCTGCCAGGCATCCGTCAGCTGTTTGGCGGTGAGCGCCGCAATCTGCTCCTTGGTTCCCACCTTCGATAATCCATGCGGATCGTCCGCACAAAGTGCCTCCACCGAGCGGCGCACCGCATAGGCGCGCTTGTCGTTGAGTTCCGCCAGCAGATTGTCGATTTGGAGCGTTTTCTCCAGCTCCACTTCCTCCGCATCCAGACAGCCGTCCGTGAGCGGCGGATGAAAGATCAGCTCCCGCAGTACTCCGGCCAGTTTTGCCGTGACCGCTTCTCCGTCAAAGGTATACCGGTCATCGATGGTATTGCCGAGCAAATAGAGGACCTGTGCGTCCCCGATTTTATCCACACCGTAATCCACATAGGCACCGTACATCGCCGCCAGCATCCGGTTAAACGCCGAAAAATCAGGATAATTTGCCGAACGCTTCCGCAAAATATTGGGCAGCAGCGCATAAGCCGCCGCCGTCTCCTCACGCAGCGGGACGACAAATTGCACTGAGATTCGATTGGTTTTAAACCGTGAATCTAAAATACAGTTAAAATACACCTCGTTTCCACAAGATGTTCTGGTAAATGTTCCCATTGTATCAATGAACCTCCAATCCCACAGGGATCCTTTTTATGATACCACAGAGCGCCGAAAAAATTATGAATAAACCATGACCAAACCCGTCGGATTCTCTATTTCACAAAGATTTCAAAAAGAAAAGGCTGCCAGTATCCTGACAGCCTTGATTCTCTTTTCGAAACTTAATAAGAAATGTCGTTTGCGATCTTGTAGAGATCTTCCTGGAACGGTTTCTTCATGCTGAGCGCTTCCTGGATATCAAAATCCACAACAGCGTCATGACGCAAACCAACCACACGGTTGCCGATTCCTTTTTCCAGCAGCTGAACGGCATAATAGCCCATCTGGCTTGCCGCCACACGGTCGCGCACCGTCGGGTTGCCGCCGCGCTGTACATGACCCAAAATGGTCGCTCTCGATTCGATGCCGGTTTCTTTTTCGATCTTTTCAGCGATTTCCACCGAATGACCGACACCCTCGGCCACCATGACGATGAAGTTCTGTTTGCCCACTTTCTGGGATTCTTTGATACGGGCAATCACTTCATCCACCGTAATCGGAATTTCCGGCGTCATGATGCAGATTGCACCGCAGGAAATGCCCGCATTGACTGCAATATAACCGGCGCGGCGTCCCATCACTTCCACCACGCTGCAGCGGTCATGCGACTGGCAGGTATCACGAATTTTATCAACCATTTCCACAACGGTGTTCATTGCCGTATCGTAACCGATGGTGTAATCGGTGCAGGCAATGTCGTTGTCGATGGTGCCCGGCAGGCCAACACACGGAATGCCATGTCTGGAAAGATCCGCAGCGCCGCGGAACGAACCGTCACCGCCGATGATCACCATGCCGTCGATGCCATATTTTTCACAAGTTTCTTTCGCTTTCATGACGCCCGCTTCTTCACGGAATTCCGGGCAGCGAGCAGTATACAGCATCGTGCCGCCGCGATGAATGATGTTCGAAACCGAACGCATATCCATTTCAAACAATTCACCTTTGATCAGGCCGGCGTAGCCATGGTACACACCGTACACACGCATGCCCTTATTGATCGCTGTACGCACAACCGAACGGACAGCAGCGTTCATACCAGGAGCATCGCCGCCACTCGTCAAAATACCAATTGTTTTCTGTTTTTGTTCCATAACGGTAACCTCACTTATGATTTCATTGGTAGCCGAGAAAAATTCTCTATTACTATCATTTTACCATATTTTGAAACTCTGTCAACCGCTTTTGCCTGAAAAACCAGTCAAAAACGCCACATCTTCGGCGGAAAAAAGCGATTTCAGACGATTTAACAATTTTTTATCACACGAAACCGCTAAATTGTTGAGCTTTCGATATTTATTTTGGCTTTTGATATAAAAATATACAAAATACTCTCCTGGAAACTCTTGCAGAAGAGCCAAAACTTGGGGAATGCGTTCATCCTCCGGCGTTTCCAGCCGCAAAAAGAGTCCCGTTTTTTGCTTTTTGCTTCCCGTTTGCTTGGCAGGTGCAGGCTCTTTGGCAGACGACTGGGACTGCAAAGCCGCATAATCCATCATACGCTCCGCCAAAATTTTTGGCGCCTCGTCTTCCCGCAAAGAAACCTGTCCGCTCAAAAACAAAATATTACCCTGTTCCAAAAGCGGGCGATACTGCTGGTACAATTTCGGGAACACCACCACTTCCGCACTGCCGGTTTGATCTTCCAGCTGAACGAACGCCATCTGCTGCCCCTGCTTGGTGCTGTGCGTCTTTTTGCTCTGCACAATTCCCAGCACCCGGACGGCCTGTCCATCGGTCAAAGACGTTTCTTCTTCCCCAGAAAATGCCGAAAGGGGCGTCATGCGTGACAGCGAAAGCGTCTGAACGGCGCGTTCCAGCGGATGGCCGGAGACATAAAATCCCACCGTCTCCTTTTCCATCGTCAACAGTTCAAACGGCGCATATTCCGGATGGCTGGGAATGCGATAGGTGGGGCGCTCGCCGTCGGGCGACGCCGAAAACAGATTGATCTGCCCTTCCACGTTGCGGCGCCGATGGTTATCGACCTCATCCATCAATCGTTCGAAGCAGGACAGCATTTCATACCGGTTGTTGGGGAAGGAATCAAATGCGCCCGCCTTGATGAAGTTTTCGACCGCATGACGGGTCAAATCCCGCCCGCTCATCCGTTCGCAAAAATCCTGCAAACCGGTAAACGGTCCGTTTTTCTGACGTTCGGACTGAATGGTCTGCACGAGCGCTTTTCCGATCCCCTTGATCGCACCCAAGCCGAACAAAATGTTGCCGTCGGCAACGGTGAATCCATCCTCGCTTCGATTGATGTCGGGCGGCAGTACGCGGATGCGCTTTTGCTTGCAGTATGCGATATACTCGTTGAGTTTATCCGAACGGCTGAGCACTGTGGAAAGCAGTGCCGCCATATACGCCGCGGTATAATGATATTTCAAATAGGCTGTCTGATAGGACACCAGTGCATACGCTGCCGCGTGGGATTTGTTGAACGCATAGGACGCGAAGGAGGACATTTCATCGAAAATTTCATTGGCCACCGCTTCGGGCACCCCGTTTTTCACGGCGCCGCAGCACTCATCGGTGCCGTCTTCCCGAATTTTTCCATAAATGAAATTGCGGCGTTCCTCTTCCATGACCTGATGCTTTTTCTTGGCCATGGCGCGGCGCACCAAATCCGCCAGCCCATAGGAGTATCCCGCTAGCCGCTGACAGATCTGCATGACCTGTTCCTGGTAGACGATACAGCCATAGGTGACTTTTAAGATGGGTTCCAGCAGCGGATGTTTATAGGTGATCCGTTCCGGATGCTGTTTGTTGGCAATATAGCGGGGAATGGAGTCCATCGGGCCCGGACGGTGTAGGGAGAGCACCGCGATGATGTCTTCGAGGCACTGCGGTTTGAGGCTTTGCAGCACCTGACGGATGCCGCTCGATTCCAGCTGAAAGACCCCTTCCGATTCCCCGACCGAAAGCATCCCGAACACCGCGGCATCGTCCACCGGAATATTCTGCACCGAGAAGTTCGGCTCGGTGCGGCGGATTTCTTCTTCGCAGGCGCGAATAACCGTGAGGTTTCGAAGCCCAAGAAAATCCATTTTGAGAAGCCCCAATTCTTCGAGCGTTCCCATCGGATACTGGGTGACGACCACTTCGTCGTTTTTTTGCAGCGGCACATAGCTGTCCACCGGATCGCGGGTGATGACCACCCCAGCGGCATGCGTCGACGCATTGCGGGGCATGCCTTCCAGCTGACGCGCCAAATCAATCAGTTCTTTGGCCTGCAAATCGGTGTCATACGCGGTTTTAAATTCCCCCGGTCTGGAAAGCGCCTTCTCGAGGGTGATATTCAGTTCGTTGGGCACCATCTTTGCCAGCCGGTCGACCGCCTGATAGCTGATGCCGGTGGCGCGCCCCACATCGCGGATCGCCGCCTTGGCTGCCATCGTACCGAAGGTGATGATCTGCGCCACGTGATCGGCGCCGTATTTTCGAATCACGTAATCGATGACCTGCTGGCGCTTTTCGATGCAAAAATCGACGTCAAAGTCCGGCATGCTCACCCGCTCCGGATTCAAAAACCGTTCAAACAGCAGTCCGTAACGAATGGGGTCGATTTCCGTAATACCGATGCAGTACGCCGCCATACTCCCAGCACCAGATCCACGTCCCGGTCCCACCGGAATGTCGTGCGATTTGGCATAATGAATAAAGTCATAGACGATCAAAAAATAATCGACGTACCCCATCTGGGTAATGACCCGCAGTTCATAATCGAGACGTTCGCGAAGCGCCGGATCGGGCGAATCCCCGTACCGCCGGCGAAAACCCTCTTCGCAGAGGCTGTAAAAATATTCCCGATTTTCCCGTCCCTTGGGCGCGCGGAAATACGGCAGTTTGGTGTGTCCAAACTCAAAATCAAACCGGCATTTTTCCGCCACCCGCACCGTATTTTCCAGCGCACCGTCGTAAGCGCCGAAGCGGGCGCGCATCTCGTCTTCGGATTTGAGATAAAATTCCTCGGTTTCAAATTCGAGCTGCTGATTTTGTCCGTAAACGGTGTTGGTTTGAATGCAAGGCAAAATCGCCTGCGTTTTGGCGTCCTTCGCTTCCACATAGTGCACGTCATTGGTCGCGACCATGGGAATGGACAAATCCGCCGCAAGTTTCGCAAGCATCGGCAAAATGCGCTGCTGATCGCGAATGCCGTGATCCTGCAGTTCCAGATAAAAGTCTTCCCCAAAGAGCGCCCGATAATAGCGGGCGATCTCGTAGGCACGTTCCTTCGCGCCGTCCTTCAGCGCGCGGGGAATCTCCCCGGCCAGACAGGCCGACAGGCAGATCAGCCCTTCATGATATTCCTCGAGCAGCGCATGGTCGATGCGCGGTTTGGTGTAAAAGCCTTCCAGATAAGCGGCGGACACCATGCGGATGAGGTTTTTATAGCCGGTTTCGTTTTTGCAAAGCAGCACCAAATGCGCCGGAGAATGGTCGATGCGGTGCACCTTATCGAACCGGGTGCGCGGCGCCACATACACCTCGCATCCGATGATGGGCTGCACGCCCTGTTTTTGACATTCCTTATAGAACTCCACCGCTCCGTACATGTTGCCGTGATCGGTGATCGCAAGGGACGTCTGTCCCAATGCCTTAGCACGCGCAACCAGTTCCGGAATGCGGCAGGCGCCGTCCAGCAAGCTGTATTCGGTATGCACATGAAGATGAACGAAGCCCATGGGTTCCTCCTTTCTCAAGAAACACGGTTTTCCGGCGACTCTTGTTTTTGTTCTGCCCGGATCGTTTCCGCCATCTGGGCAAATTTTTTCAGCCGGTGATTCAGCCCCGAGCGGGAAATACCCGATCCCAGAATCCGGCAAAGCTCCGAAAGTGACTCTTCCGGATGCTGGATGCGTACCTCGGCAACCTGCAAGAGATCCTCCGAAAGTGCTGCTTTGCCCTTCTTTTCGAGCACCAGCTCAATGTCCTGAATCTGGCGGGCGGCCGCCTGCACCGTTTTATCGATATTCGCCGTTTCACAGTTGGTGACGCGGTTGGCGTTGTTGCGCAGCTCCTTATAAATTTTGGTCTGCACCAAATCCATCGAATTTTGCACCGCGCCCAAAAGGGTCAAAAAGTCGGCGATGCTGTCGCTGTCTTTGAGATACAGCACTTCAAATCCGCTGCGCCGGGTACGGCGAAACGGCTGATGCAGCCGTCTGAGCAGCACTTCCGCCTCCGCCACCGGATCTTCCAAGCGGCACTTAAACTCCAGGTGATATTCCTTCTGGGGGTTCACCAGCACGCCACATGCCAAAAACATGCCCCGCAGAAAAGACACCGCACAGCAGCTTTTCTGCACCAGCGACGGGTCGAGCTGATGATGAAGTGCCAACTGAAACGTTTCGTAAAAATACGACACATCCTCCGTCGGTTCGAGGGTCAGCCGGTAATATTTTCGCTTGCGCTTGCCGCCTTCCTCTTCCTCGATGTGCGTCATCACCCCGGTTTGGCTAACGATACACTCCGCCAACAATTCCAATTCCGGGACAAAATCAGAGCGGTAAAGAGGATCCCCTTCACCGCCGAACAAAAGCATCGCAGAAACCAGCGCATTTTCACACTGCGGGCAGCCGCACTTTGCCCGGCAGAGCTCCTGCCGGACCATTTGTGTATGAGTCATCGTCTTCCCGCCTTTATTTCATGATATCGCGGTGGTTGACCGACACCAAAAGCCCCTGCTGTTGCAGATGCCGGTACATCTCTTCCGCAAAGGTGACCGAACGGTGCTTGCCGCCCGTACAGCCAAACGCAATCACCAGCTGTGATTTACCTTCTTTGACATAAAGCGGCATCAGAAAATCAATCAGATCGGTGAGTTTTTGCAAAAGCTCCTTCGACTGATCAAACTGCATCACGTAGTCGTGGACGCCCTGATCCAGCCCCGTCTGGTGCTTTAAGGATTCGATGTAAAAAGGATTTGGCAGACAGCGCACGTCAAACGTCAAATCCGCTTCGCTGGGATACCCATGCTTAAATCCAAAGGACATGCAGGTCACCAGCAGCCCTTTTTTGACATCGTTTAAAAAGAGTTCTTGCACCTTTTCCTTGAGTTTCATCACCGATAACGACGTCGTGTCAATGGTAAAATCCGGTTCAATGCCACTAGCGGCAAAGAGCGCCCGTTCGCGTTTGATCGCATCCCGCACCGAAGGGTTCGATACCTCCGCAAGCGGGTGTTTGCGGCGCGTTTCCTTGTAGCGCCGCATCAGTACCTCATCCGCACAATCCAAAAACAGCAGACGGTACTTGGTATGATCGAGCTTTTCCAATTCCGCACCCAATCGATCCAGATGACCGCTGCGCACGTCGATCACCAGCACCATCTTTTCGATCCCGATCTCCGACTGGGTTGCCAGGTCGATCACCTTGCCGATCAGCTGCACCGGAAGATTATCCATGCAAAAATAACCGATGTCCTCCATCGTATCGACAACCGTTGATTTTCCGGCACCGGACATTCCGGTCACAATCACCATTTCCAATCGAGATCCACTCCTATCTTATCTCAGGAAAAGCAGTTCCGGCTCCAGTTCATAGCCGGTTTCCTTTTCCACCGTTTCCGCAACTTTCCGCACCAGCTGGCGCACATCCCGCGCCGTGGCGTGATCCACATTGATAACAAAGCCCGCATGTTTCTGGCTGACTTCCGCTCCGCCGACGCGAAGCCCCTTTAATCCGCACTGTTCAATCAGCGCACCGGCATATGCGCCTTCCGGGCGTTTGAACGTACTGCCCGCACTCGGATATTCGAGCGGCTGTTTTGCCTGGCGGCGAGACATATAATCGTTCATCGTTTCCTTGATTTTTGCCGGATCGTCGGGGGTCAATTTGATGAGCACCGACAAAATCGTCCAATCCGGATGATCGGTGTACACCGAATGACGATAGCCAAAGTCAAAATCCTTGCGCTGCAAATTCGACACTTTCCCCTCGTAATCGGTATGAGTGGTGCGCACCACGACATCCTTCATTTCGCCGCCGTAAGCGCCCGCGTTCATATAAACCGCGCCGCCTACCGTTCCGGGGATGCCGTATGCAAATTCCAGTCCCGACAGCCCATGCAGCTGCGCAAAATGGCAAACCTGCAAAAGCGGAGTTCCCGCCGTTGCCAAAATGCAGTTGTTGTTGGTCAGCGTCAGCTGCGAGAAATTGCGCGACAGCCAGATGACCACGCCGTCATATCCTTCATCGGGTGCCAAAATATTGCTGCCGTTGCCGATGACGGTATGTTTGATGGGACACTGTAAAATACGTTCCAGCCCATTGAGCAGCAAAAGCACCGAAATCACCTGTTTGGAATCGCGCGGCGCGATCAGGAAGGTGCACGGTCCGCCGATGCGAAACGTAGTATACCGGGAAAGTTTTTCGTTTCGGCGATAGGGAATATTCATCTTATTCAGCGACTGCTGCAGTTGTTCTATGATTACAGATTGCATGGGATTCCTCCATCATTTCTGAATTTGATTCTTGGTTCTATTATATCGGATTTCGTAAAAATAATCAATTCTTTTTCCGGGCCGCGCCACGGTGGAAAAATCCTCCGATTTATGCTATACTTTCCAGTAAAGGAGGACGGTTATGAACCCATTTCCCTATTCCGACGACAACAAACGTTACCATACCTGGAATTATCATTTGAAGCACCAATTCGGCCAGAAAGTGTGCAAAATCCCGCTGAATGCCGGTTTTACCTGTCCCAATCTGGACGGCAAAAAAGGCGTGGGCGGCTGCACTTACTGTTCTTCGACGGGAAGCGGCGATTTTGCCGGAAATCCGGCGCTGCCGCTGCACCGGCAATTTGACGAGGTGCGCGCGGCGATGGACCGCAAATGGCCGGGCAGCCTGTCAATCCCCTATTTTCAGGCGCACACCAACACCTATGCCCCGCTTCCCATCCTCAAACAATGCTTTGAAGAAGCGCTCGGTTTCGAGCGGGTGGTGGGGTTAAGCATCGCCACCCGTGCGGACTGCATTTCGGTGAAAACCGCCGATTACCTTGCAGAGCTTTCCAAGCGCACCTATCTGGTGGTGGAACTTGGATTGCAGAGCACCTTTGATGAAACGGGCAGACGCATCAACCGCTGTCACAGTTATGCGGATTTTCTGCGCGGTTACGAACGTTTGACGTCCCGCGACATTTTGACCTGCATCCACCTCATCAACGGCCTGCCGGGGGAAACACACGAGATGATGGTGGAAAACGCGAAGCGCGTCGGCGCACTGCAGCCGCATGCCGTCAAGCTCCACCTGCTCCATGTGCTCAAAAACACTGCGATGGCGGACGAACTCGCGCGCGGAGAGTTTTCCTTGATGGCCCTTGAAGATTATGTCTCGGTCATCTGTGACCAGCTGGAAGTGCTTCCGGCAAGCGTCATTCTCGAACGCGTCACCGGAGACGGCAAAAGCGACGATCTGATCGGGCCGCTTTGGAGTCTGAAAAAATTCGTCGTCATGAACGAAATCGACAAAGAACTCGTACGGCGGGGCAGCATGCAGGGATGCCGCGCCGAAAGGAAGGAATACTGATGGAACAAGTACTGGATTTTGCCAAGCGGCTGTTGCTGCCGCACTGCCATTTTCACGGGGTTTATTTAGACGGTACAATGGGGAACGGTCAAGATACCCTCTTTCTCGCCGAAAACTGCCCGGAAAGTTTATTGTACGCCTTTGATATTCAGGAGGAAGCCCTCTTCCAAACGCGCACCCTTTTGGCAAAGCATCATCTGGCCGCCTGCCTGATCCGCGACAGCCACGAACATCTCGATCATTACGTCAAAAAGCCGCTGGATGCCGCGATTTTCAATTTTGGTTATCTGCCAAACGGCGACAAAACCATCGCGACAACGGCCGACTCTTCCCTGTCCGCCGTGCAAAAGGCGCTGTCGCTGTTGAAGGACACGGGGATTTTGGTTCTGGTCTGTTATCCCGGCCATCCGGCGGGCGCCGAGGAGGCAAAAGCACTGGAAAACTGGGCAAGAGCACTCGATGCCAGCGCCTACAACGTCATCAAATACGATTTTATCAACAAACATCAACCACCCTTTGTGCTTGCCATTGAACACCGCACGGCGAAAAAATCCGCCGACACCGACAAGATCGATATGGATTCCAAGACAGAATCCTAAACTTTTTTCCAGAAAATAGAATTATTCACATATTTTTGCTACACTGTTGGTAGAGCGAGGTGAATATTCGATGAAACAATTACTGGAATTAAACCTTTCCCCCTACCCGACAATTCCCTGCAAGGAATATGCCAAAACCATGAAGCGAGTGGTGGAACCGTTCCTGCGCCAAAAAGGAAAACCCGCCTTTTTGCGTCGGAGCATCTCCCCCGATCTGTACTGTGAACTTTACTATCTGGGAAGCGAAAGTAAGGGAACCATCCTCATCTCTCACGGCTTTACCGAATCCTGCCTGAAATACGAAGAAGTCATCTATTATTTTCTGCAAAACGGTTATTCGGTGGTCATGCCGGAATACCGCGGATTCGGCCATTCCCGCACCGAAAAAGAACACGACATTGCAAACACGCCGACGCATGTGCGCTCGTTTGCGGATTATCTGAAAGACCTTAACGATACGGTGACCCATGTGCTGGTGCCAAACTTTCCGAAACCTTATTTCCTGTTCGGTCACTCCATGGGCGGCGCCATCGCGGCGGCTTATTTGGAACAGCATCCAAACGTTTTTCAAAAGGCCATTTTGTCTTCCCCGATGCTCGAAATCTCCAGAGGCAATTTGTCCAAATCCATGGCCAAAGCCCTGACCTCGGCGTTTTGCTGCACCGGACAGGCGAAACGATTTTTGCCGGGACAGCATCCGTTTTCGTCCGACTGGGATTTTGAACACAGCTCGGCTTCCTGCGAAGAGCGCTACCGCTATTATCTGAATCAGCAAAAATCCCGGCCGCTCCTCCAAAACGCAGGCTCCAGCAACGGCTGGGCAAGAACCTGCCTATTTGCCTGCGACGAATTGCTGCGCCCCAAAAACTGCGCCAAAGTGCAGGCAAAGGTGCTGCTCTTCCAAGCCGAGTGGGATAGCCTGGTGCTGCCTAAAGCACAGCAAACATTCATCGACCGTATTCCGGACGGAGAACTGATCGTCGTTCCCC
>CALXIC010000222.1 GCA_944388265.1 uncultured Clostridia bacterium
TGCAAAAGGGGGAACAAATCCCGTTCACCGGGAAACGAGATGGCGGGCTGTTTCGCCAGAAATTGATAAAGCAGCGGTTCCTGCAAGGAAACGGTCACGACGCCGCCGCCAAATCCGGGATCCAGCGACGACACCGCACTTTGGCGCACATATTCACACGTAGAAAGCACCTCGCAAAGTTTGGGCACTTCTCTCAAATGAGTGAGCGACATCGCACCGTTTCGCACCGCGCCAAACACCGCTTCGCGCAGCCAGTGATCCACCGGCAGAGCGCAAAGCCAGGATGGAAGTTCTACCGCCAGTTCCCGAATGGGAAAACTAAACAGCAGTTCTTTCAAAAAGGTTTGAATTTCCTCTTCTTCCAGATCCAAACAGTTTGTCGGCAAGACCGGTACGCCATACTGTTCACTCAGGGATTTTGCCAGCTGCTTGGCAGACGTCTGTTCCGGATGCAGGCAGTTTAGCAAAACGATAAACGACTTCCCCAGCTCCTGAAGTACCTGTACGACCCGTTCTTCCGCTTCGGCATACTCTTCCCGCGGGATATCGCTGATGCTTCCGTCCGTCGTCACCACAATTCCCACCGTGGAATGCTCCGTAATCACCTTTCTGGTACCGACTTCTGCTGCCATATTAAAAGGAATTTCCTCTTCAAACCAGGGGGTTTTGACCATACGGGGCAATTCATTTTCAATATATCCAAGTGCACTTGGCACAATGTAGCCCACGCAGTCAATGAGCCGCACGTTCATCGACGTATGATCTTCCAGTTCGATGCGCACCGCATCTTCCGGAATAAATTTCGGTTCTGTCGTCATAATCGTTTTCCCTGCCGCCGACTGCGGGAGTTCGTCCATTGCACGCTCACGCCGAAAATCGCCGGCCATATTGGGCAATACGAGGGTTTCCATGAACCGCTTGATAAAGGTTGATTTCCCACTGCGCACCGGTCCGACGACACCCAGATAGATGTCTCCTCCCGTACGCGAAGCAATTTCCTGATAAATACTTGATGGAACGGTAGCCATGATCTTTCCTCCGCTTCAAACTTTACTTTGCTTCATAAGTATGAGACGAAGTTTAAATTATGACCAACGGCAGAGCATCTTTTTATTGATTTCTCGTCAATGGGACAAAAATAGGATAGAAGATTGAAAAAAACACGTAAGTTTGCTATCATAATACTATTCTCTTAGAAAGAACTGATTCAAACCATGCATCGATTGAAAAAAGTTTTAGTAATTTTTTTAAGCTGTTTGCTGATCCTATTGGGCGGCAGCGGCACCATCATCTACTACCACGATCAATTTATTGAAGGCATTATTTTAGACGGCAGTGACTTTATTGACAACATAGCAAGCGGACACCCTGAAGGATACAGCGACCGGCGCACACAGTTAAATGAGCAGATCCAATCTGGTGTCTATGATTTTAACAGTATTTTTGAGGGCTGTTTTTTTTGTCGGGGATTCCCGCACGGTGGGTATGACCGACAGCGGATATTTGGATTCTTCCAAAACTTGCGCTCAAATTGGGGTATCGGTGGATCACTTGTCGTGGCACATGGAGGAGGTAGCCGATCAAAATCCCAAAAACCTGATCGTCAGTTATGGGGTCAACGATGCAGCAATCTATGGAAGCGATGTGGATTCTTTTCTTGAAAATTACGCATCCATCCTAACGGATGTGCAAACGATGCTTCCCAACACCACCATTTATGTAAACTCCATCCTTTCGGTGAAGGAATCGTGTCAGAATGTCTACAACGGAGACATTACCCTTTACAACGATGCGTTAAAAGAACTTTGCCAGCAAAACGATTACATTTTCATTGATAATTCTGAAGTCGCAGAAGAAGGCGCTGACCTGTATTCCGGAGACGGACTTCATTTTCTTCCCGATTTTTATCCCATTTGGCTGGTACACATCGCAGAAGCAATCTGCGAACAGGAAGAATCGAGTGATTGATTCTGATCACAATGACTTCTTGTTTAAACCGGATTTTTGTGCCTGCTTCTGCTGCTCTTTGCGGGGAATGCGATAAATTTTCCCGTCTTTTTCGAAGCGGGCGCCGGTTTGCTTAAAATGAAACGACACCTGGTGTTCCAAACATTGTCGTTTTAGATCAAGCACCCATTCATACCGGCACAATCTGGCACCCGGTCCGCTTTCTCCGCCCACAACCACCTGTTCGATTGCAGAACTCAAATAGGGCGTAAGGTCGATCGGCCCCAAAAGCGGTTCACAAATGATGAATCGACGCCGAATCGGCAAGGACAAAAAGACAGGGAGGCGGCGGTCTGCTTCCTCCTGATTTTCCACGGTACAGCCGATACGGACATGCGCATACCCTTCTCCCCAATCAGAAGGGAGACAATCTGCCATACGAACAATTCGCTTGGTGATGATGGAAAAGGAAATATCCGGGCGTTTTTGAACCATACGCCACACTTCCGGACGCCACGCATCGGCTTCTTCCAGAAAAAAATCAGAAGTCATGCAGGCAAACACCGTTTCCCCCAACGGCAATCGAAAACTGCCGTCTTTCTTTTTTTGCAGCGGCAAATCAAAAGACGCGGTTTTCTCTACGAAGGAAGCATCTTTCCCAATGCTCTCATCTCTGCGATAGACATAGCAATGTGCACATCCTGCTGAATATTTCTGACAACCATGCCATGGATTCCAAATAACCGCCATGTTTGCTTCCCCCTGCCAATGATTGAAACGCTCAACACTTTTGTTTAGCGTTATTATACCACAAGTTCCAGTATCTGGTATATTGCTGACAAAAAATCCAATACTCCATCCATGAGAATATTTGACCGAATCAGAACAACTTTCGATTGAGAGGTGAAATTATGCCGCCTATTTTATATCTCGCGATTCCCTGCTATAACGAAGAAGCGGTATTGCCGGAAACCGCCAAACAACTGAATCTCAAATTTGAACAATTGATCGGCAGCCATCAAATCGCAACAAACAGCCGAATCTGCTTTATTGACGACGGTTCGAAGGATCAAACCTGGACACTCATTGAGCGTTTCCATCAGGAAAACCCGCGGTTTGAAGGAATTAAACTTTCCCGCAACCGCGGGCATCAAAACGCGTTGCTCTGCGGACTATTGACATTGCGCGAGTTTGCGGACGCGGTGATTTCCATGGATGCGGATCTTCAGGACGACCTTTGCGTCATTGATAAAATGATCCATGAATTTTCAAACAATCACTGCGATATCGTTTATGGCGTGCGGGAAAGCCGCAAAACCGACAGCTTTTTCAAACGATTTACCGCGCAAAGCTATTACAAAATTCTCGAAGCGATGGACTGCGAAGTGATTTACAATCATGCGGATTGCCGCTTGATGAGCAAGCGCGCCTTGACGGCATTGGGCGATTACCATGAAGTAAATCTCTATCTGCGCGGACTGGTGCCGCTGATCGGCTATCCGTCCAGCATCGTCACGTATCCGCGTCAAAAGCGCTTTGCGGGAGAAAGCAAATATCCGCTCAAAAAAATGATGGCGCTTGCCTGGCAAGGAATTTCATCATTAAGCATCAAACCCATCGCCTGGATTACCAAGCTTGGCATGATTACATTTGTATTGAGTCTTTTGATGTTAATTTACTTCTTATATCGATATGCCACGGGACAAACAGTCGTTGGATGGGCCAGCATTGCCGTGTCCGTTTGGGCTATTGGCGGATTGCAGCTTTTAAGTTTGGGCGTGATCGGCGAATACGTGGGCAAAATGTATTTGGAAACCAAAGCCCGGCCGCGCTATGTGATCCAAACCCTCTTACACTCGGATGAAACGCAAAATAATTTGCACAATTGCTCCTCGACAGAAAACAATTCAAAAATATAAATAAAAATCAATTGCTCTTTTAGCTTTTCAAAATTGTGACAAATTTCTTTTCAAAAATTGACAGTGTTATTTTTGCCGTTCATGAAAATACTACTAACACGACAAAGGAACCAAATCAAAAGGAGAGAAAAACAATGAAAAGCAGCAACAAATTGGTCGTACCGCAGGCTAGAGAAGCAATGGATAAATTTAAGATGGAAGCAGCCAGCGAAGTTGGCGTAAACCTCAAAGACGGCTACAACGGCGACCTGACCTCCCGTCAGGCTGGCTCGATTGGCGGCCAGATGGTCAAGAAAATGATCGAAGAATACGAAAACAGCCACAAACAGAACTAAACATTGCTTTTATTAAAAGTAGATGGAAGTTTTCCAAAAAGAAAAAAGTCCGGTTATACCGGACTTTTTTCTTTTTACTAGAATGATAAAACCACTGTTTCTTCATCGGTCACACCGACAAAGAAACAGCGGTATTTCATCTTGTCACTTCAATGCACCATAAAGAATGCATTTACATTTGATCAGTTCCCAGAATTGCTGCGAAACCAGTCAAGGATGCTCTGGAAGAAAGAAACAATCATATCAAAAATAGACTGCGTGTCAATCCCCATTTCTTCGAGCTTATTATAAATGCCCTGAGCCTGATCCAACAGCTGATTCACATCCAAATCAAGGCTTGCAAATTTTTTGAGCAAATCCAAAATCTGATTCTTTTGATCTTCTGTCAGAGTAATGTCCAAACTGGAAGCGGTCTGATCGATCGCATCCAAAATTTCCTGATCGGTTTCAATATCACCAGATGCAATCTTTTGCTTCAAATCCGCGATCAGATTCGCGGCTGCTTCGGTATCGCCAATGGCTTCCGACAATTCACCGGTCAGCACCAATTCATTGACGGCTGCATCTTTGTTATCGTCCGGCAACGTTTCACCGGTCATTTTTTCATAAGCCTGCATCACGCCAACCAGCGCCGAGGTACCGGAAATCGAAAACGGTCCGGCGACCACAACGTCTGCATCCGTAATGCCGGCGGTCACCAGCGCATTGGTGTACATATTGGAGGTGCAGTAAGAAATGTTATGGGTCGAAACGGTAATCCCGCTTCCCTCTTCGGTTTTTACCACTTTTACCGAAGACAATGCACGAGAGCCAATGACAGAGGCGGAAAGATAATCCGACAAATAAGCGTATTCATCATCATTGGTCACATAATTGACGATGTAATCCTGCTCAAGCTCTGCTTCCGTCACGCCAAGCAGGTTCAAAACCGCAGCACGTTCGCTGTCCGTCAAATCCACACCCAGAGAAATGTAGCGATCATAAGAAGTATCCGCTACCACTTCCTCTTCGGATTCTTCCGATTGTTCTTCTGTGGATTCTTCAACCGTTGATTCAACGGCAGATTCGGTTGCTTCCGACGTCGTTTCTTCCTGTGAAACGGTGTTCGTATTTTCGGCTGTCGATTCCACTGTACTTTCAACCGTACTGGTTTCTTCCAAAACGCTTTCCGTTGTACTTTCTGCAATCGATTCGGTGGTTGTCGTATCCTGTGCAAACACCGAAACCGCAGTCATCTGGAAAGAAAGAGCGAGCGCTACTAAAATAGAGCCCAATCGAATGCCATATTTCATTTCCATGATCTCCTTTTTTTCGTTTGATGAATCTATGATTCAACATGCACAGTATACCACAAAGCATTACATTTTGCAATCAATTTCATGAAAATTAAGAAATCTCTGTAACTTTCTTAAAGGAATTTCTAAAAACAACCATATTACAAGTTACCTACTAAAAGATATTGGTAATGGTTGGATATTCACTTTCCAGAAGCTCATCCAGTGAATAACGAATTTCCGTCACAACATGCCGCACCTCTTTCTCGTCATCTTCACGGCAATAATCGGTAAGCTGAACATATAAAAGCGTCAGCTCCCGCAGTTCATTTTGCTGCATAAAGCACCCATAGCTATTGGCAGATTTTTCCCATTTTTGACGCAAAGCATCCGCTTGATCCTCCAGTGACCGAACATCTTCTTCCGACAAAAACGGTTCCAACTCCTGTTGAAATTCTTTGCAGTCATGATAAAGACCGTAATAACTCTGAAAAGAAATCAGCAAAATAACGCCCAGTGCTGTACAGGCCAATATCAACCGTTTCACTTGAATCGCTCCTTTCGGATCAGCGTATAACTTCCATTGTCATCCGCCAAAAACAAAAAGACATCAGAGGCGGAAACACCATCTGCCTTGAGTATTTTTTCCAGTCGCTGAAGGTTCCATGGTTTTGCAAAATTTTTGGATTCACTGACTTCCCCGTCACAAATTAAAATTGCCGGTGGATTTTCATCCGATCCTTTGATATTCAGCATACTAGCCTGCACCGGTTGATTTTCAAATTTCGGCAAAACGCTTAGATTTCCCGTGGTCTCTACCACGGCACTATACACCTGACGCACATCAAAATAACCTTGTCCGCGCAAACCTTCCATCAAATCATCGATCGAAAAGCGAAGCAGATGAAGCGCTTTTTGGTCGATCTTCCCTTCTCGAATGACCATGACGGGATTGCCGTGGACCGCCCGCCGAAATTTTGGAAAGCGAAGCGATACATTGGCGATTACCAATTCTAAAAATACCAGGACGGTAATTGGCAAAATACCTGCGACCATCGGCAGACTCAAATCCTCAATCGGAATCGAAGCAAT
>CALXIC010000223.1 GCA_944388265.1 uncultured Clostridia bacterium
CCGCAGACACAGAGGATCTGGCTGCGTTCGCCGGCGGCGATCATCACGGCGACGATGTCCGGTTCCTTGTCGCGCAGCTGGTCGCCCATTTGGCGCAGGGTATCGACTTTGACGTCGTTCATCAGCGCGGAAACCACCTTCACGCCCTTGACTTCGCGCACTTCGTCGAGGAGGTTGCCAAAGCGTGCCGAGGCGATCTTGGCATTCAGCGCTTCGATTTCGCGGGTCTTTTCTTTGAGTTCTTCCGCCATCGAACCGCATTTCGCGACGAGGTCGTTCGGGTTGGAGAGTTTGAGTTTGGCTGCCGCCTGATGCAAAAGGCTTGCGGTATCGTGCAGGAGATTGAGGATTTCCAAACCGGTTTTGGCTTCGATGCGGCGCACGCCCGCAGCGACGGACGATTCGCTCACAATCTTAAAGAGGCCGAGTTTTGCGGTGTTGTCCACATGGGTACCGCCGCAGAATTCTATAGCATAATCCCCGGCGTTCACGACACGCACGACGTCGCCGTATTTTTCGCCGAAGAGCGCCATCGCACCCGTCTGTTTTGCTTCTTCGATCGGCATTTCCTTGGTGGTCACCGGAAGCGCTTCGAAAATCTTCTGGTTGACGATCTGTTCGACGCGTTCAATTTCTTCCGGTTTCATCGCTTCGAAATGGGAGAAGTCAAAGCGCATGGTGTCGGCAGTGATCAGCTGGCCTGCCTGATGGACGTGTTCGCCCAGCACTTCGCGCAGCGCCGCCTGCACGAGATGCGCTGCGGTGTGGTTGCGCATGATGGCTTCGCGGATATAGCGCACCGGCTGCATGCGCACTTCGTCGCCCAGCGAGATGGTGCCTTCCGCGATTTCGCAGACGTGGAGGTAAAGCCCGGTGCCCGTTTTCTGTACGTCGAGCACACCGGCCAGGAGGCTGTCGCCCGTGAGTTTGCCCTTATCGGCAACCTGTCCGCCGCTTTCCGCATAGAACGGGGTGCGGTCAAAGACGATGGTGGCGGTCTGTCCGGCAGAAGCGGCGCTCACCGCTTCGTTGTCCACCAAAATGGCGAGCACTTTGCCGGTGGTGTCGAGGGTGGTATAGCCGACAAATTCGGTTTTCTGGTCGAGTTTTAAGACTTCTTCTGCCCAGCCGACCGATTCCTGCGACTGACGGGCTTCCTGCGCACGTTTGCGCTGTTTTTGCATCTGTTCACGGAAAGCTTCTTCGTCGATGTCGATGCCGCGTTCCGCTAAAATGTCGCGGGTGAGGTCGATCGGGAATCCGTAGGTGTCGTAGAGTTTGAACGCGTCTTCGCCGCCGAGCTGTTTGATTTCGGAAGCTTCCATTTCGTCGACCATCTGGTTTAGGATTTCAAAGCCCTTGTCGATGGTGCGGTTGAAGTTTTCTTCTTCAAATTTGACGATCTTTTCGAGATAGGGCAGTTTTTCGGTCAGTTCCGGATAAGCGGTGATATTTTCCGCCGCAACGGTCGGTACGACGCGGAAAAGGAACGGTTCGTTGATGCCCAAAAGACGTCCGTGACGTGCCGCACGGCGCAGCAGACGGCGCAGAACGTAGCCGCGGCCTTCGTTCGACGGGGTGATGCCGTCGGCGAGCATGAAGACGGTGGAACGGATGTGGTCGGTGATGACGCGCAGCGAAATGTCGGTTTTCGGGTCGTCGTGATAGGTGACGCCGGCGATTTCGCTGATCTTTTTCATGATGTTCTGGATGGTGTCCACTTCAAAGAGGTTGTCCACCCCCTGCATGATGCAGGCCAGACGTTCCAGCCCCATGCCGGTGTCGATGTTCGGGTGTTCCATCTTTTCGTAGTGGCCTTCGCCGTCGCTGTCAAACTGGGTGAACACGAGGTTCCAGAATTCCACAAAGCGGTCGCAGTCGCATCCCGGGCGGCAGGTCGGTTTGCCGCAGCCGTATTCTTCGCCGCGGTCGAAGAAGATTTCGGAGTCCGGGCCGCACGGACCGGAGCCGATTTCCCAGAAGTTGTCTTCTTTGCCCAGGCGCAGGATGTGTTCGGGATTGATGGCGGTGTCCTTCGTCCAGATTTCGACGGCTTCGTCGTCGTTTTCATAGACGGTTGCCCACAGGCGGTCCACCGGCAGATCGAGTTCTTTGGTGATGAATTCCCATGCCCAGTTGATGGCTTCTTTCTTGAAGTAGTCGCCGAACGAGAAGTTGCCGAGCATTTCAAAGAAGGTGCCGTGGCGGGCAGTTTTGCCGACGTTTTCGATGTCCGGGGTACGGATGCATTTCTGGCAGGTCGTCACGCGGGTATTCGGCGGCACTTCCTGTCCCAAAAACCATTTTTTCATCGGCGCCATGCCGGAGTTGATGATCAAAAGGCTGTTGTCGTCCTTCGGAATCAGCGGAAAGCTGCCCAAACGGGTGCATCCTTTGGTTTCAAAGAAGTGCAGATACTTTTCGCGCAGCTCGTTTAAGCCGGTCCATTTCATGTTGTTCCAATCTCCTTTGTACGAATAAATAAAATAGAAATAAAAAAGAGCCGTCTGTCCCGTAAGACTATGGGACGAAGGCTCTTGGTTCCGTGGTACCACCCAAATTGCCGGAAAATCCGGCCGCTTTTTGTTCCTTAACGCGGAAAAACGGGAACGCTTGTCGCGCCCAGCTCCGGGATGGCGTCTGTCCGTTCTTTCAAAAGCCTTGCAGCAAATGGCTTTCTCTCTGGGGAAAGGGGGCGAACAGTGATTCCCTTCACAGCTTTTTCAACTATTTATTATAAAAGGAAAGGCCGCATTTGTCAATGAAAAATGGCGGATTTTGCGGATTCGTCGTTTTTCACGTGATTTGGTTGTGTTTTGCATTCGTTTTGTGGTATACTGGGAAAAAGAAACGGGGGGATGACGATGCCGGAATGGAAACAGCAGGACTTGATGAAGTCCTGGAAAGCGCATCAGATCCTGCCGTTTTATCTGCTGTATGGGGCGGAGCAGTATCCGCTCGAGCAGTTTTTGAAGGAACTGACCGGCACACTGGTGGCACCTTCGTTTGCGGAATTTAATTTGCAGCGCTTTGACGAAACCGCCACCCGAAACGACGTGCAGACCGCCTACGAGGCGCTGCCGATGATGGCGGAGTACAAATGCGTGCTGCTTCGGAATTTCCCGGTGGGAAGTTTGGGAAAAACGGACGCGGAAGCGCTGTTTTCGATGATGGCCGATCCCAACCCCAGCACCGTTTTGGTGTTTTACTATACCGATACAGAGTTTTCCCCCAAAAAGGCGCAGGAAAAGGCGCTGGTCAAAGCCGTGTCCAAACAGGGCGCGGTGGTGCAGTTTGCGACGCAGGATGCCGCAGCGCTCGCGAAAAATCTTGGCGCTTACGCGAAGGGGCAGCACGTCGCCTTCCCGGCCGATGCCGCAGCCTTGCTGGTCGAGCGGTGCGGCGCCTCCTATCAGGAACTGTTGAGCGAAACCCAAAAGCTCATCGCCTATACCGGCGAAGGGGGCACCATCACCAAAGAAGCGGTGATTGCCCTCACCTCGCAGTCCTTTCAAAACAGCGCGTTTGATCTTTGCAATGCGCTCGTGTTTGGGCGTGCCGCACAGGCGTTTGTACTGTTGGGACATCTTTACGATCAGCGGGTGGAACCGATGATGATCTTGGGGGCGCTGGCGTCGGCATTCGGCGATCTGTACCGCGCGAAGGCGGGACAGGCGGCACGAATCCCCCAAGCGCAGATTGTTTCCGATTTTCATTACGGGCGGGCGTCCTTCCGCATTACCAAATATGGGCGAAATCTTTCTTCTTATTCCATCGAGCGCATTCGTTTTTGCATTCAGGTGCTGATGGAAACCAACCGCCGGATGCTCACCGGTCAGGCGGATGACCGGCTCGCGCTGGAAGAAGCGATCAGCCGCATGCTTTCGTTTGGGAGGGCGGTGTCATGATCCGGCTGGAAGCGGCGCTGGTCGTCGAAGGAAAATACGACCGCATGAAGCTCAAAGAGGTGGTCGACGGGGTGATTTTGTGCACCGACGGGTTTCGCCTCTTCAAAGATCCCGAAAAATGTGCCCTCTTGCGGGCGCTGGCCGATTCGGTGGGGCTGGTGGTGCTCACCGATTCCGATGCGGCGGGGCTGATGATCCGCAATTACATCCGTTCGGTCACGAAAAACTCCCCCAATGTGGTGCATCTGTATATCCCGCAGATCGTCGGCAAGGAGCGCCGCAAGGCGCACCCCTCCAAGGAGGGAACCCTTGGGGTAGAGGGCATGGAAACAACACTTTTGGAAGCGCTTTTGAACGCCCTTCCCGAAAAGGCGCGGGCAGAATCTGCCGCGAGTCCCAAAATCACCAAGCAAATGTTTTATGAAGACGGTTTCAGTGGGCAAGCAAACAGCGGCGCGCGCCGCAAACAGTTGGCACGGCTTTTGGGGGTGCCGGAGTATTTGTCTGCCAATGCCCTTTTGGAATATCTCAATGCGGTGTACACCCCACAAGAGTATCGATCGCTCGCCCAACAGGTGTACGCGGCAGAAGACGTCAAATCTTTGAAATAAAAGGAGCACATCATTATGAGAAACAAAACAGCGGCGGCGTTTTTAGCGGCCATTCTCTGTGCAGGAGCACTCGGCGGATGCCAGTCGCCGATGCAGGAAGTCGTGGTGGAATCCCAATCCTCCGATCTGGAGATCACGCAGGAAGTGGAAGAAAAGGAAGAGGTTTTTTATCATCCGCTGACCGGCGAAGAAGTCACCGAGGAAGAAGCGTCGGTGCGCCCGGTATCCTTCATCATCAACAACTCCCAAAAGGCGTGGCCGCAGTGCGGCATTTCCCAGGCGGATGTGGTGTACGAATGGCCGTATGAAGGCACGGCGACCCGTTTGATGGCGGTGTTTGGTGATCCCACCAAGGCCGAAACGGTGGGTCCGCTGCGCTCGGCGCGGCACGACTTCGTCGAACTCTCCATGCCGCTGCACACCATTTTTGTCCATTGGGGCGGAAGCAAGCCGGGTTATGCGGCGCTTTCCGATTACGACATTGAAAATGTCGACGGCATGACCGGGTACGACTGCTTTTTCCGCGATCAGGACCGCTTAAATGCCGGCACGGCGCTGGAACATACCGCAATGGTGGATACCGAAAAGCTGATGACGCAGATTGAAACGCTGGGCTATGCACAGGACGAAGCCATCGAACCGGCTTACCAGTTCAATACCGAGGAAGAACCGCTGGTCTTTGAAGACAAACAGGCCAAGGACGTGACCGTGAAAATTTCCGGCGAGACGACCTGCAACCTCGTCTACGACGAAGAAACGAAAACTTACGCGAAATACGAATACGGACAACAGCAGATCGACGCCAACAACGACGAACCGGTGGCGCTCGACAACGTCTTTATCCTCTATGCGCAGATCAGCTCGTACGACGGCGTCAACGTCTGGCGCGATTTGAAGCTGGAAACGGGCGGCGACGGCTACTATCTCACCCAGGGCACCAAGACCCCCATCACCTGGAAAAAGGACGACGCGAATGCGGGGATCGTCTACACCAAGGAAACGGGCGAGGAACTCACCGTCAATCCGGGCAACAGCTGGGTGATCTTTGCGGAAAACGGCGCTCAAACCTCGTGGACCAGCGGGGAAGAAGCAAAAACCTCCGCAGAAGAATGAGCCATCTTTCAAAAACAACGTTTTTGAAAATCAGGATACAAGCAAAGGAAAGGATGATTCAAATGGGAAAACTGAGAATTGGGATTTTGACAAGCGGCGGCGACTGTCCGGGTTTGAACGCCGTCATCCGCGGAGTGGCGAAAGCCGCTTATGAACAGCTCGACGACGTGGAAATCATCGGCATCATCGACGGTTACCGCGGTCTGATCG
>CALXIC010000224.1 GCA_944388265.1 uncultured Clostridia bacterium
ACAAAAGCCCATCGAACAGGGCGTATCAATACAAACACCGCGGTACACATTTCCGCGATCGGTCACGAGTGCCGCCGCGACGGAACCAGCAGATGCATCTTTCGTCAGGTTGCGGGGTGTCAGTACCTCGCGCGCGGCCTGTTCGAGCGCTTCGAAGGAAATTCCTTTGTCAAAGCCCTCCTGTTCGATCACCCGGCAGCCATCCGATACCGGACGGCAAAAATAGGTTTCGCGGTACTCTTTTTTGAGCGCCTGACAACAGCGGCGGGCTTTTTTCCAATCGGTAAAGATCCCGAATACCGCCGATCCGGAACCGGTCATGATTGCACCGTGTGCACCGTATTGCCGAAGCTTTTCTTCGATCTGCTGCACTTCCGGCAGCGGACACACCGCCTCCAGCGCATTGTAAAGTTTACCGGCAAAGGCGCGAACGCCCTCTTTCTGCCAAAGGGCGACCAAATCGTCCAGTTCCAGTACCGGCTCCATTTGCAACCGGTCAAATTCCGCAAACGCCGTTTTGGTGCTAATCCCCGCCTGCGGCTTGGAAATGACCAAATAGCACGACGGGAAATCGGGTGTTTTGGTGATGCGTTCCCCGATTCCCTCGACTTTTGCCGTACCGCCGGTCAGGCAAAACGGCAAGTCCGCCCCGATGGTTACCCCGATGTCGCACAGCTCCTGTTGAGTCAAGGGATTGCCAAACCAATGATTCAGCCCGAACAGCACGCCGGCGCCGTCCGCACTGCCGCCCGCCATCCCGGCCTGCATGGGAATACGCTTTTGCAGATGAATGGAAAGCCCCGGATTTTCAATGCCAGTATGTGCAAAAAATGCTTCCGCCGCCCGCCAGGCAATGTTTTTTTCATTGCAGGGAATATAGGGGCGGCTCGCCGTCATGGACAGCGTCTTCGTTCCCGTTTCGGTCAGGGTGATGCGGTCGTACAAATCAATGGCCTGCATCAGCATCCGCATCAGATGATACCCGCGGGCATCGGTTCCTTCAATATCCAGCACCAGATTGACCTTAGCCGGTGCATCAATGACTAAACGTTTCATTTTCCCTCCGCACGATGAAAAAAGACGGCTTGTTTGACATCGATTGCCCGTTTGGGGCACATTTCATGACAGCAAAAACAGTGAATACAATTTTTGGCATCGATGACCGCTTTGCGGCGCACGATGCGGATCGTCTTGGCCGGACAGCTTTCGGCGCATTTGCCGCAGCCGATGCAGTCCTTGGTGCGGATGACCGGGCGCGAGGTCAGAAAATGAGTGGTCACCCATTTGAGCGGCCGGCGCAGCGGCTTGGGCGTATGGCTCATAAAATCCAGGCTCTTGGTGTCCGGCATCACGAAGGGATGCACGGGTAGATAAGCGCCCTTCACCTCATAGCCCGACGCATCGCCGGTGCAAAGCCCGCGCTGCACCGCCAGGCGCACCGTCGGGATCTCATCCGCGGACGATCCGATAAACGAAGCCAAAAAGCTGTCGAGTTCATAAATTTGATCGGAAGCAAAGGTGACATTGGTGCGGCGCACCGTTCCGCCCGAAGGCCCGTTCCCCTCCATCGATTCCACCGCATCCACGAGTGCAAAATCCGGATGCACCGTCTGGCTCAAATCCAACAGCATCTCGCAAAAGCGTTCCTGTTCGGGAAAACGCCAGTGAAATTCGGGCTTGGTGAGTCCGGGGATCGTGCCGAACAGGTTTTTGACCGCACCGCTCATGCCGGTCATGGCATGTGTTTTCAGCTTACAGATTTCCAGCAAAAACGGCGCATGCGCCACCGGCGTGATGATGGGAAAGCTCTTGACCAAGTGGTTTTCCGCCCGGTGACATTCCACCGAAGTGACGTCAAAATTGAGCTTCACGCCCTGATGGCGGCAGACTTCCGTCATCCCGCAGCCCTCATAAATCGAACGAAGCGCCGCTTCGTTGTAAAGGCCGCCGGGACTTTCCGCCAGCGTAATGTCGGTGACTCCGTACTCCTTGAGGCAGATGATCGCCGCTTCCACCAAGGAGGGGTGCGTCGTCGTAAATTCTTCGGGTTTGCGCCGCAGCAGCAAATTGGGTTTGATGACCACAGCGACACCGGCATGCAGTTTCTTTTCCAGCGGGAAACGGTGAAAATGGGTGCGAACCGCCTGCGTGACCGTTTCCAGCGAATAATCTGCCGTCATAACGGCACTGATGACCGCGGGCATCATGCGTTCTCTCCTTTTTCAGCCGAAAGTTCTTTCAAAAATTCACGGATGCGCTTCATCGCTTCAATCAAATGCTTAACCGAATAGGAATAGGATACCCGCACAAACCCTTCGCCGCTGGCGCCAAAGGCATCACCCGGCACGACGGCCACATGTTTGGCGCGAAGCAACCGTTCGCAAAATTCTCCCGACGTCAGCCCGGTACTCTGAATGCAGGGGAAGACGTAAAACGCGCCCTCCGGTTCAAAGCAGGAAAGCCCCATCCGGCGGAAGGTATCGACCACCAAACGGCGGCGCATATCGTATTCCACGACCATCCGTTCGATGCTTTCATCCCCCTCGCGCAGAGCGGTAACCGCCGCATACTGGCTGGTGGTGGGGGCGCTCATAATGGCAAACTGATGCACCTTGGTCATCTGTTTGATGACGGGCGCGGGTCCGGCCGCATAGCCCAAGCGCCAGCCCGTCATGGCGTACGCTTTGGAAAATCCATTCACCACAATGGTGCGCTCCCACATGCCGTCCAAGGAAGCGATGGAAACATGGCGGCCATGATAGGTCAGTTCCGCATAGATTTCATCCGACAGCACCATGATGTTGCGGTCGCGCAAAATTTCGGCAATCGGTTCGAGATCTTCGCGGCGCATCACCCCGCCGGTGGGGTTGTTCGGATACGGGAGCACCAACAGTTTGGTGCGGTCGGTGATCGCTTCAAGCAGGGCTTTCGGGGTGAGCTTAAACTGATCCTCTTCCTTCGTTTCGATCGCCACCGGAACACCGCCGGCAAGCTGCACAATCGGCGTATAACACACAAACGACGGCTCGGGAATCAGCACCTCATCCCCCGGTGCGACGAGCGCACGCACCGCCAGATCGATGGCTTCGCTGCCGCCGACAGTAACGACCACTTCCTCCTTGCCCCGATAGGACAAGTCAAACCGGCGCTTCAAATAGCGGGCAATTTCTTCCCGCAGTTCCAAAAGCCCGGCGTTCGCCGTATACCAGGTGCGCCCCTTTTCCAGCGATTCGATCCCTGCCTGACGAATCTGAAACGGCGTTTTAAAATCGGGTTCTCCAACACCCAAGGAAATGACATGATCCATCTCATTTGCCAAATCAAAAAATTTACGGATACCCGACGGCTTCATCTCCCGCACAACGGGCGAGAGCAATGATTCGTAAGAAATCACTGGAACTGTTCGCTCCTCTCGTCTTTTTCTTCCACACCAAGCAAAAAGCCTTTTTGCTTATAGCGCGACAGCATAAAATGCGTCGCGGTGGACACAACCGAATCGAGAATGGACAGCCGTTTGGCCACAAAAAGGGCAATATCTTTAAACGAGCGGCCGTTGACAAACACCGCCAAATCAAATCCGCCGCTCATCAGATACACCGATTCCACCTCTTCGTATTCGGCAATACGGCGGGCGATTTCTTCAAACCCATAATCCAGTTTCGGCGTAACGCGCACCTCAATCAGCGCAGATACGGTGTTATTGCTGACACGGTCT
>CALXIC010000225.1 GCA_944388265.1 uncultured Clostridia bacterium
TACGGTGCGGAAGTGTGCCTGGTCAAAGGCGTTTACGATGACGCTTATCAAAAAGCGCTGCAGCTGCGTGATGAATGTGGATATACCTTTGTTCATCCGTTCGATGATGAAGACGTCATTGCAGGTCAGGGTACGATCGGCTTGGAACTCATCGACCAGCTGCCGGATGTGGAAGCGGTGATCGTTCCGATCGGCGGCGGCGGATTGATCTCCGGTGTCGCGTTTGCACTGAAAAAACTCAATCCGAACATCAAAGTTTATGGTGTTCAGGCAAGCGGCGCACCGTCGATGCTCAACTCTGTGGAACATCATCAAATTGAAACACTGAATAAAGTATCCACGGTGGCGGACGGTATTGCCGTAAAATCTCCCGGTGATAATACGTTCCAGCTGGTCAGTGAATATGTGGATGAAATCGTCACCGTGACCGATGATGAAATTTGTACTGCAATTTTGGCAATGCTCGAACAGCATAAGCTGGTCGCAGAAGGGGCGGGCGCCGTATCGGTGGCTGCTGCGATGTTCAATAAAGTTCCGATTCAAGGGAAGAAAACGGTTTGCCTGGTATCTGGCGGCAATATTGATGTGACCATTCTTTCCCGTGTCATCAACCGCGGACTTTTGAAAGAAGGCCGTTCAGCCGATTTGACGATTGAACTGCTGGATAAACCGGGACAGTTGGTCGGCGTTTCCACCATCATTGCAGAACGCGGCGGCAACGTGGTAGCCGTTCATCACGACCGTGCAAACGAAGGCAGCGACGTCAATGCCTGCATTTTGAAAATTCAGATGGAAACCCGCGATCATGCACATGTAGAAGAAATCAAAAAAGCATTGACGGATGCCGGATATAATCTTCTTTAATGATAAACTGCATACATAATAGTGAGAAAACCTGCTGTTTTACAGCAGGTTTTTTGCGTTATTCACAAATTATACATTTTCTATGAAATGATCTTGCATTTTGTCGAATAGAACAGTATAATGAAACTTATTGAATAAATATTCATTGGATACTGACTGGAAGGAGTATAGGACATGAAGCAAAAACGTGGTCTTTATGTTTTGGTCGTCGTCGTGGTGCTGGCGATTGTCGCAGCGCTGGTATTTTGGCCAAAACAAGAGGAAGAAAGTGCAGGGGAATCCCCGGTGCATACGGTTGATGATTTGGCCGGTGCTTCCATTGGTGTACAGATTGGCACGATTGGGGATATCAACGCGAGCGATTATGAAGCAGAGGGATCGACCATCGCGCGGTATACCAAGGGGGCCGATGCCATTCAAGCGTTGAAACAGGGTAAGGTTGACTGCGTCATCATCGATGAACAGCCGGCCAATGCCTTTGTCGAACGCAATAGCGACCTTTCGATTTTGTCGGAAGAATTTGCGGTGGAAGAATACGCCATTTGTATTGCAAAAGAAAATACCGAGCTGTTGGACGAAGTCAATGCAGCCATTCAAACGCTGAAAGACAACGGTACTTTGGAGAAAATTATTCAAAATTATATTGGGGACTCCACCAAAGGGCAGTATCCTTACGAATCCCCGGACGTAGATCGCAGCAATGGGGAATTGGTGATTGCAACCAATGCGACTTTTGAACCGTATGAATACGTAGACAGCGGAGAAATTGTCGGCATCGACATTGATATGTCGCAGGCAATTGCGGATGAACTCGGCATGGAACTGGTGGTTCAGGATATGGAATTTGATTCTATCATCAGTGCGGTGCAGACCGGGAAAGCGGATATGGGCGTTGCCGGTTTGACGGTGACGGAAGACCGCTTGAAAAGCATCAATTTCACGGATTCGTACACCACTTCGACTCAGGTCATCATTGTGCGCAACGGAACTGTTGCAAAAACCTTAAGCTTTTCCGAACGCATTTATGAAAACTTTGTCAAAAACGACCGTTGGCAAAACCTGACCCAAGGTTTGCTGAATACCATTAAGATCAGCTTTGTTGCCGTGTTGATCGGCATCAGCCTTGGCTTTTTGATTGCTGTTTTGCGCGCTACCTGCGATATGACCGGGAAATATGCACCGCTTAACTGGCTGTTAAAGGCATATCTGACGGTGATCCGCGGCACGCCGGTCATGGTGCAGCTTTTGATCATCTATTATGTCATCTTTGCTTCCACCAGCTATCCGGTGATGGTTGCCTGCTTGGCATTTGGTTTGAACTCTTCGGCATACGTGGCGGAAATTGTCCGCGGCGGCATCATGTCGATCGATCCCGGTCAATTTGAAGCGGGCAGAAGCCTTGGCTTTTCCTATGCACAAACGATGTGGCACTTCATTTTGCCGCAGGCGTTTAAGAATGTGCTGCCGGCATTGGGCAATGAATTTATCGTTCTCTTAAAAGAAACATCGATTTCGGGTTACATTGGCATCGTGGACCTCACGCGCGGCGGCGACTATATCCGCAGCCGTACCTATGACGCGTTTATGCCGCTGATTGCAGTTGCGCTGATCTATTTGATCATTGTCATGGGTCTGTCGAAACTGGTATCGATGATGGAAGCGAGGTTGAAAAACGATGGCAGAAACTAAGGCAATGATTCGGGTAGAGAATCTGAAAAAATCATTCGGCAATCAATCGGTCTTAAACGGTATTTCGACGGAAGTACGCAAAGGGGAAGTGGTGGTCATCATCGGGCCGTCCGGCTGCGGCAAATCCACCTTCTTGCGCTGTTTGAATCTCTTGGAGCAACCGGATTCCGGGAAGGTTTTTCTGGATGAAACGGAACTGACTGCGCCGAAAACCAACATCAATCATGAACGTCAGAAAATGATGATGGTGTTTCAGCATTTTAATCTGTTCCCGAATAAAACCATTCTGGAAAACTTGACGATTGCACCGATCAAACTCAAAAAAGAAAGCCGTGCTGATGCGGAACAGCGTGCGATGAAACTTCTCGAACGCGTGGGATTGCAGGAAAAAGCCCAGGCGTATCCGCGCCAGCTTTCCGGCGGACAGCAGCAGCGTGTGGCGATCTGCCGTGCATTGGCGATGGAACCGGAAATCATCTTGTTTGACGAACCGACGTCTGCTTTGGACCCGGAAATGGTCGGCGAGGTGCTGGACGTTATGAAATCTCTGGCACAATCCGGGATGACCATGATCTGTGTGACCCATGAAATGGGCTTTGCGCGTGAAGTGGCTGATCGCATTTTGTTCATCGACGAGGGCAATATTGCAGAAGAGGGAACTCCACAGGAAATTTTTGACGCACCGAAGAACGCTCGTCTGAAATCCTTCCTTTCAAAAGTTCTTTAATTCCCAAATGAAAAGCAGCTCATCTAAAGTAGATGAGCTGCTTTTCTATGCGTATATTTTGTTCGAATACATCCAGAATGCCTGCATAAACTATTGAGCGGTATTTTCTTGCTCATTTATTTTGTCTAATTGGAGCAGCGCTTTATGGCTCCATTTGCCGCGTCTGTAGAAGAAGAGCGTCAGCAAAGTACCTACCAGCCAGGAAATTAACAACGAATAATAAATGGAATCCGGCGATTTGGTCAGGTAAGCCAGTAAATAGGCTGTCGGAACACGCACCAAAATGGTGGCGATCATCGAAATCCACATCGGGGTGACGGTGTCGCCCGCACCGCGCATAACGCCCATCAAGGCCTGTTCCAGGCCAAACGCAATGTAACCGAAGGCGATGATACGCATCATATGAACACCGAGGTCCACCAGCTCCCCAGTAGTGGTAAACAACCCCATCAACTGACGGGAGAACAGGAGCATGCTTCCGGTCAATAAGCTGGCGCATACTACGGTCAGAATGGTTCCTTGAACACTTCCTTGAT
>CALXIC010000226.1 GCA_944388265.1 uncultured Clostridia bacterium
CCTGCATTTGCCGGTGCAGTCGGGCAGCGACCGCATCTTGAAGCTGATGAATCGCCACTATGACCGCAAAGCGTATCTGGAGCTGGTGGCTTATGCCAAGAAAAAACTGCCGGGTCTGTCGCTGACATCGGATATCATCGTCGGCTTCCCTGGAGAAACGGCGGAAGATTTTGAGGAAACGCTCTCGCTCATCCGGGAAGTGCAGTACGACAGCCTGTTTACCTTTATTTACTCCAAACGGGTTGGTACCAAGGCCGCTTCGATGGAGGATCCCATTTCGGATGAAGAAAAATCGGCACATTTTCAGGAGCTTCTGCGCGTCCAGCAGGAAATCGGTCAGTCGCGCTACGATGCCTATGTCGGCAAAACGGTGCGCGTGCTGGTGGACGGTCCGGGTAAAAGCGGCGAGGGCTATTATTCCGGCCGGACGGAGAATAATATCATTGTTGATTTTCTGGGCGATGCTTCGTCGCTCGGTCAATTTGTCGATGTCACCGTTACCAAGGCGCTCAACTGGGCTTTGGTAGGGGAACAAGTCAATCAATCTGCAGGAAACTGCACGAAAGGATGAACCAACATGGAAAAAGAAAATGTCGAACTGCTTGCCCGCAAAATCGGGGTGGCCATTCAGGAAAGCCCGGAATATGCGGCTATTTTTGCAGCACGCGATGCAAATGATGCGGACGCGGAACTGCAGGATCAGATCGGACGTTTCAATCTCAACCGCATGGAACTCAACCGTCAGCTGAGCTTGGAAGAACGCGATCAGGAAAAAATCAGCGCCATGAACGACGATTTGCAGAGACTGTACGAAACCATTATGAAAAACGAACACATGATTGCCTTCAATCAGGCAAAAGAAGCGTTTGACACGATGGTCAACCGCGTGCAGACCATCATCTCCAAATCCATCAACGGGGAAGACCCGATGACCTGTGATGCGGAACCGGCATCCTGCGGCGGCAACTGCTCGTCCTGCAGCGGCTGCCATTAAGTGAAAACCAAAAAGGTGCGGACACCATTTGGTGTCCGCACCTTTTTGGTTTGATATCGGAAACGATCAAGCGGTCACGAGTGCCTGAATACCGAAGAACAGCAACACGATGATGCCCAGTACAATGCGGTAATAGCCGAATACTTTGAAATCGTGCTTTTTGATGTAGTTCATCAGGAATTTGATGGCGACGTAAGAAACCGCAAAGGCGATGAGCATCCCCAACACGAGATGGAGAATTTCGCTGCTGCCAAAGCTTCCCTCATATTTCACCAGTTTCAATAAGCTTGCACCAAACATGGTGGGGATGGCCATAAAGAACGAAAATTCAGCAGAAAGGGAACGGGAGCATCCCAGCAAGATCGCACCCAAAATCGTAGCGCCCGAACGGGAGGTTCCGGGGATGATGGAAAGTGCCTGGAAACAGCCGATGAGGAACGCCAATCGGTAGGTGACCGATCCAAGATGTTGATACCGCGGCTTGATGTGGCGTTTTTCGTTGCGGGTTTCCACCCAAATGAACAGCACCCCGTAGATGATGAGCATCAAGGCGACGGTAAAGCCATTGTAGAAATGTTCTTCCATCCAGTTGTCAAACGGCAAAGCGATGAGTACCGACGGAATCAATGCAACGACGACCTTTACCCACATGCGCATGATGGGGACGTTTAAGTGATAGTCCTCTTTTTTGGTGGTAAAGGGCCAGATCTTTTTCCAGTAAATCACAATGACGGCGAAGATGGCGCCCAACTGAATGGCGTAGAAAAACAGATCTTTAAATTCCTTGGTGACGTCCAGCTGTAAAAATTCATCCACCAGGATCATGTGCCCGGTGCTGCTGATGGGAAGCCATTCGGTAATGCCTTCCACAATGCCCAGAAAGATTACTTTTAATAGTTCAATGAAGGTCATAAAACGTTCCTTTCTCGATGAATTGGCGTCAATCAATGACGATTGACCGGTGTTTGCTATTTTCTTATTATATCAGCTGCTGGAAAACTTGTCCAGAAGTGAATTTTTGAGGAAAAGCGGCAAGCGTCCGATAGACGCTTGCCGGCGGGTTCAAAATTTGCTATACTGAAAAAAACGAATACCAAAGCGAGGAATGAATCATGGAACCGATTTTGTATCGTGTGGTACGCATCAACGGGGATTATGCCGAACTGATTTCGGAAGATGGGGTGGAAAATACGGTTGCCATGGCGCTGCTGCCCATGGAAATTGAAGAGGGCTGCCGCGTTTTATGGGAAAACTTCACCTATCGCTGCCTCGAAGATTGAGAAAAAAGCGTGTCGTAAGACGCGCTTTTTTTCTTCGCCGAATCTTTGGTAAAACAGGTTTCCATCATGCGGTCGGCGCTTGCCGGGGAGTAGCAGAATCGGTCCATGTGATCGCCCTGGAAATAATAGTGAAGCGGCGGATCGGGGTACTGGGCGCAAAAGGCATCCACTAGGACCAGTTTGATTTTCATCCGTTCGGGTATTAAACTTTTGATGTAGACGCTCGCGTGATCGCCGGGAGAAACGCCCTCCCGGCTTTCTGCAAGACCCGCCAGATTGGGGGTCAATTCCACAAAAATGCCGTACGGTTCGATGGAGCGCACAATGCCGGCGACGGTTTCGCCGGCATGAAAGGCGGCGGCGTTTTCTTCCCAGCTGCCTAAGAGCTCTTTGTGGGAGAGCAGCAGTTTTCCTTCGCTGTCCCATCCTTTGGCGATGACGCGGATTTCCTGCCCCACGTGAAAGCGGTCGCGCGGATGGGAAATGCGGGAGACGGAGATCGCGTCAATGGGAATCATGGCGACAATGCCGCACCCCACATCCACAAAACAGCCGAACGGTTCCAGATGGGTGACGATGGCGGGGATCACGTCGCCGGGGGAGAGCGGTTTGAGGTATCGGTCGAGGCATTCCTGCTGAACCTTTCGCCGCGATAAGATGGCAAGGGGCTGGTGGTCCTCTGCCGTGAATCCGGTGATGACAAAGCACACCGGTTTGTTGACCCGGGAAATGAGGGCGATGTCGCGGGTGGTGCCGTCGGCAATGCCCAAGGCGCCTTCTTCGCGCGGGATCATGCCGGAGATTTCACCCAAATCGACCCAAAGATTGTGTTCACTGTCGCACACAACGGCGCGCGCTTCCAGGATTTTTTGACTGCGGTAGGCTTCCTGCAATTCGGATAGGGAATAGGGGTGCCGCCTGGTTGCGGCGGCGCCTTCCGGAAGATAGGCTCTCATTTGAAAATTCCTCCTTTTTCCCTGCATGTATATGCCGCCGCATGGGGATTCATGCCGCGGCAAGGGATCAGGAACGCTGTAAATGAGTGCCGCCCATGCTGTGGATCATCGCTTCAATTTGTTTCATCGAAGAAGCGGCTGCACGTACCGATAACCGGCTTTCGGTGGAGGAAGCCACGCGGTTTCCGGTGGTGTTTTGCGGGGAAAAGAGCATCAGCGGCGGCTGGCCGCCGAAATAGCCGGCGTTTGCCTGTCCAAGTGCAGACAGATAGACGCTCGACGGCATCACCGCTTTCGGCTGTGGATCCTGGGCTTGAGGCAGTGAATGATAGCGGATTTTCACCGAAAGCACGCCCGGGCAGCGTTCCCGAATGCGTTTTGCGCACAGTTCGGACTGATCCAAATCCGGAAAACTGGCGGAAAGCGTTTGGATCGATTCTTTCATAATCCCTCCGGCACGGCATAAATTTGTAGGAACAGACCGTGCTTTCTTATTGTTTGGCAAAAGCACTGCGGTTATCCCATTAGCAGAAACTGTAAAAAGCATGGACGATGAACAAAAATTATGCTATAATAAAATAGTATAACGATGATCAAAAAAGAAAGGCGGGAATTCCATGGATGTACGAGTCGGCGATGTGCTTCGGATGAAGAAACCGCACCCTTGCGGAGAACATCATTTTCTGGTTCTGCGGATCGGCATGGATTTTCGGATCCGCTGTGTCAAATGCGGGCGGGAAGTAATGCTTCCGCGCAGCAAAGTGGAAAAAAACATCAAAGAGATCATTCGCGAAGAGCATTAGTTTTCCTGATTTTCGGTTAAAAAATGAATGGAATGAAGGAGAACGAAGATGAATTATTTGGAAAAACTGGAAGGCGCGGAAAAACGGCTGGATGAAATTCATCAGATGCTGATGGATCCGTCCGTGGTGCAGGATGCCGCAAAATACCGCGATTTGATGAAAGAAATGAAAAACCTCACGCCGATTGTGGAGCATTTCCGGGAATACCGTAGTGCAAAACAGGCGGTTGAGGATGCGCGTGCCATGCTGTCGGACAGCGGGCTGGATCGTGAATTTAAGGAACTGGTACAGGAAGAGCTGGAAGAAAATCAGGAAAAAATTCCCAAACTGGAAGAAACGCTCAAACTGCTGCTGCTTCCGAAAGACCCCAACGACGACAAAAGCGTCATGGTGGAGATCCGTGCCGGCGCCGGCGGGGAAGAAGCGGCGCTGTTTGCGCATTCGCTTTATCGGATGTATACCATGTACGCCGAACGCCGCGGCTGGAAGATTGAATTTCTGGGCGCCAATGAGACGGAACTCGGCGGCATGAAGGAAGTGAGCTTTTCTCTGGAGGGGGAAAATGTCTATTCCCGCATGAAGTTTGAAAGCGGCGTGCACCGCGTGCAGCGCGTGCCTGAAACGGAATCGCAGGGACGGGTGCAGACGTCGACCGTTACGGTAGCGGTGCTGCCGGAGGTGGATGATGTGGAAATCACCATCAACCCCACCGATTTGCAGATCGATACCTTCCGTTCGTCCGGTGCGGGCGGCCAGCACATCAATAAAACGGAATCGGCGATTCGCATTACCCACCTGCCCACCGGCATGGTGGTGGAATGCAAGGACGAGCGCAGCCAGCTGAAAAATAAAGAAAAAGCGATGAAGGTGCTGCGCAGCCGTTTGTATGAAATCGAACAGCAAAAACAGCATGATGCGGTTGCGGCGGACCGCCGGGCACAGGTTGGCACCGGGGATCGCAGCGAGCGCATCCGCACCTATAATTTTCCGCAGGGGAGACTCACGGATCATCGCATTGGGCTGACGATTTACCGCCTGCTCAACGTCATGGACGGCGATCTGGACGAAGTGATCGATGCGCTGATTACGGCGGATCAGGCGGCAAAACTTGCCGCTGAAGAGGCGTAAGAAAAGAGGGAAGACCAAATGAGAACAATTCTTTTGCCGCCCGATGAGGCGGGAATCCGCGAAGCGGCCGAGGCGCTGCGCGCGGGGCAGGTGGTCGGCATGCCGACCGAAACAGTCTATGGACTGGCGGCAAATGCGCTGGATCCTCAGGCGGTATTGAAAATTTTTGAAGCCAAGGGACGCCCGGCGGATAATCCGCTGATCGTGCACATCGCGTCGCTTGGACAGATTCATGAGGTGGTCAGCACCTTTTCACCCACCGCACAAAAATTGGCGGATGCGTTTTGGCCGGGACCGCTGACGATGATTTTGCCGCGGCATCCCAACATTCCAAACGAAGTGACGGCCGGTTTGGAAACCGTGGGCGTTCGGATGCCCTCGCATCCGGTGGCACGGCAGCTGATTGAGGCCAGCGGACTGCCGCTGGCGGCGCCTTCGGCGAACCGTTCGGGAAAACCCAGCCCGACGACGGCGGAACATGTGCTGCACGATATGGACGGCCGCATTCCGCTCATTGTGGACGGCGGTAACTGCGGCGTCGGCGTGGAATCGACGGTGGTGTCGGTCGGCGACGATGCAGTGCGCATTTTGCGTCCGGGCAAGATTTCGCCGGAAGATTTTGAAAAAGTGGTGTCGGAAGTCACGATTGACCGCGGGGTGCTGGAAAGTGTCGCACAGGATGCGAAGGTAGCGTCCCCCGGTATGAAGTATAAACACTATGCCCCCAACGCCAACGTTGTGATGGTGGAAGGGTCGCTTTGGGATTTTGTGCGCTATGTGCGCGTGCATGCCGATCATTCGACGGGCGTTTTGGCGTTTGAAGAGGATCGCGCGGTGCTGCAGCTGCCGTTTTTCCGGTATGGTTATGCGGCCGACAGCGAATCGCAGGCGGAAGAACTGTTTGACGCCCTGCGCTTGATCGACGAAGCGGGACTGAAAACGGTGTATGCCCGGATGCCCCGTCGCTCGGGGATCGGGCTTGCGGTGTATAACCGCCTGCTGCGCGCCTGTGCGTTTCAGGTGGTGCATTTGAATCACCCGATGCAGGTGGTCGGACTGACGGGGCCGACCGGCAGCGGAAAGACCAGCGTTTCGGCGGTGTGGGCGCGCCGCGGGGCACAGATCATCAACTGTGACCGGGTGGCGCGGGAACTTCATCAGGACGCGCAGGTGCTGCTTTCCTTGTCGACGGTGTTTGGTTCGGATATTCTCAATTCGGATCATTCGCTCAACCGGTCGCGGCTGGCGGCGCGGGCATTTGCAACACCCGATGGCCTGCAAAAATTAAACGATATCATGCTGCCGCCCATCATTGAGCGCACCTTGCAGCTTTTGGAAGAATATCAGCAGGACGGCTGTGCCGTGTCGGTGCTGGATGCGCCGACGCTGTTTGAAAGCGGACTGGATGCCGTTTGTGACGTGACCGTTGCGCTGGAAGCCAACCGCGATACCCGCGCGGACCGCATCATTCAGCGGGATCATTTGACGAAACGCGAGGTGGACAACCGCATGCAGGCGCAGCATGGCGCCGAGTTTTACCGCGAGCGTGCCGATGTTGTGTTGGTCAACGACGGCGATTTGAAAGCGCTGCACGAAAAGGCAGGTGAATGGTTTGACGGCTATGCGAAAGAACACGGGCTCCAGCCGTAGCCGCAAAACGCATCGGCGCAAGCTGACGGTTTGTGGAAAAATCGTGGTTGCAGCGTTTGTGGTGATGGTCGCGGCAGTTTTGGTGTGGCTGATTGCCATGTCCCTGCGTCCGGTTTATGAGGATACGGTTTATCCGCGCAAATATGCCGATTTGGTGGAAGACGCGGCAAAGACCTATGATTTGGACGATAATTTGATTTATGCCGTCATCAAAACGGAAAGCGGTTTTGATCCCGAAGCGGTCAGCGTCAACGAAGCGCGCGGCTTGATGCAGGTGACGGAAGATACATTTGATTGGATCTCGGGCAAGCTCGGGTATGAAGATCGGTATGTGCATGAGGATTTGTCCGATCCGGCGCTTGGCATCGAGTATGGGTGCTATTTGCTCCACTATTTGATGGAGCTGTTTGACGGCGAAACCGAAACGGTGCTGGCGGCTTACCATGCCGGAATGACCATTACGCAGACGTGGCTGGAAGATCCGGCGTATTCGTCCGACGGGCGCACGCTGGATACCATTCCTTATGCCGATACGGCGCATTATGTCAGTAAAGTTCTCGATAATTATTCACATTATCGGGAAATTTATGGAGAATAGAAAGGATGTTAGATCATGGAAACCAAAGAACTCAAGGAAAAACTGTTTTACGAACCCGAAAACGTCGGGAAAGCTTCCAATGAAGAACAGCTGAAAGCGGCTGCTGCTTTTTGTGAAGATTACAAGCAGTTTTTGGATGAGGCAAAAACCGAACGGGAAGCGGTATCGGCAATGATTCGCCGCTTGGAAGCTGCGGGCTATGTACCGTTTGATCCTTCCAAAAAATATCAGCCGGGCGACCGCGTTTACAAAAACAACCGCGGCAAAGCGCTGCTGACGGCAGTCATCGGTACCGAACCGATTGCAAACGGCATTCACATTGCTGCGTCGCACATCGACTCTCCCCGTGTGGATTTGAAACAGCGTCCGCTGTACGAAACCGAAAATCTCGCGTTTTTCAAAACGCATTACTACGGGGGGATCCGCAAATATCAGTGGGGCACGATTCCGCTGGCAATGCATGGCGTGATGCAGCGCGCAAACGGCGAACCGATTACAATCTGCATCGGCGAAAAAGCCGGCGATCCGGTATTCTGCATCACCGATTTGCTGCCGCATCTGTCCAGAACGCAGGATCAGCGCAAGCTTCCGGAAGGACTCAAAGGGGAAGAACTCAACATCCTCTTGGGCTCGATCGCTTATACGGGCGAAGATTTGTCTGAGAGCGTGAAAATGAACATTTTGAACATCCTTTTTGAAACATACGGCATCACCGAAAAAGATTTCGTTTCCGCTGAAATCGAAATGGTTCCGGCACACCGTGCAGCGGATGTCGGCCTGGACCGCAGCTTTGTCGGCGCTTATGGCCAGGACGACCGTGTCTGCGCTTACACTTCGCTGATGGCGACGATTCACTGCACCAATCCGAAAACCACGCTGGTCACCGCATTTGCCGATAAAGAAGAAATCGGATCGGTGGGCAACACCGGTTTGAGCTCGTCCTATCTGCCGTATTTCATTGAAGATTTGGCGGATATGCAGGGCGTTCCGGTTCGCCGGGTGCTCGAAAAATCCAAGTGCCTGTCGGCAGACGTAGGTGCTGCGTACGATCCGACCTTTGCGGATGTGTACGAAAAACAGAATTCCTGCTTTGTCAACTGCGGCGTATCGGTCAATAAATTTACCGGCTCGCGCGGCAAGGGCGGCACGTCGGACGCCAGCGCCGAATTTGTCGGCTGGGTGACCCGTATGCTCGACGAAAACAATGTGCCGTGGCAGATGTGCGAACTCGGCAAAGTCGATCAGGGCGGCGGCGGAACGGTTGCGCTCTATGTGGCACACCACGATGTGGACACCATCGACGTCGGTGTTCCGGTGCTTTCGATGCATGTTCCGTTTGAAGTGACGGCGAAACTCGACGTTTATGCCGCATACTGTGCATTCAGCGCCTTTGCAAAAGCGTAAATCATGATAAAAAACCTCCGGACCAACAGTCCGGAGGTTTTTTCATGTTGTGTTGGAAAATGGAATACAATAAAAGGATGCTGAAAAGATCGTTACTTTTAAGCGATGTCCAGAATGCGCTTGGCATTTTGATAGTAGATCTTTTCTTCTTCCGCCCGTGATAAGCCCAGCTGATCCAGCACCTCGATGTTTTTCTGCGGATCTCCCCAAGGGCAGTCAGTCGCAAACAAAATGCGGTCTGCGCCATGTTTTTCGATGATGGCTGCCACTTCTTTTGGGGTCAGCAGGGAACAGGCCATCGAAAGATCGAGATACAGGGGCGCTCCGGCCAGGTAGTCCATCGTTTCTTTGCTCGAACGCATGTCCCCCAAATGAGCGTCGATCACGCAGAGCGTTGGTTCCCATTCGAGAATTTTTGCCATCGCGCGCGGCGGATTGTGCACATCGCCGGGGCAGAGCGGATCGATGCCGCCGTGAAAGAGCACCGGAAGCCCGGTAGCTGCAATGGCGCGGTAAATGGGACGCATGCGCTCGTCATCGGAATGAAATCCCTGATAATCGGGATGCAGCTTAATGCCGTGCAGTCCGAGCGATTGGATGCGCGCCAGCTCCGCTTCCCAATCTTCGGCATCGGGATGGATGGAGCCGAATGCGTACAACTGTGGATAGAGCGACTGCAAACGGGCGGCCCAGTTGTTGACGGTGTTTTGCTGGGAGGGTTTGGTCACAATCTGCATTAAAACGCCGGCGGAAAATCCGTTGTCGTCGAGGTAACGAAGCAGTCCGTCGGAGGTGCCGTCGGTGTGAGCGGGCGTGCCGCACACTTTTTCCAAATGGGCAATGGTTCTTTCGGCAATGGCGTCCGGAAATGCGTGCATGTGAAAATCAATGATCGGGAATGGTTTTGGAGAATGCAAACAGAAAGCTCCTTTCGTCGTTTGATGCTTTACTATTATTATAGACCGTTTTTTGAAAATCTGCAATTCGATTTTCGATTGCATAGAATTGACAGTATTTGCGCAGAGCGATATAATAGGATTGTTTTAGATAAGGCTAACAGTTCAGGAAAGTTTGTTTGGAGGAACAGCCATGACATTGGATGATTTAAAGATCGGAAAGAGCGGAAGGATCACGAAGGTGGGCGGAGAAGGCGCTTTGCGCCGTCACCTGTTGGATATGGGGCTGACGCCGCATACGTTGGTCACCGTGCGCAAAGTGGCGCCGATGGGCGATCCGATTGAATTGTTTTTGCGCGGCTATGCGCTGAGTATTCGGCGGGAAGATGCTGCCAAAATTGAAATTGTAGAGGAGACCGTTGGATGAAACAAAAAATAGCGCTTGCCGGCAATCAAAACTGCGGCAAGACCACACTGTTTAATGCGCTGACGGGCAGCAACCAGCATGTCGGGAATTTTCCCGGCGTCACGGTCGAGGAAAAGGAAGGAACCATTCGCCGGCTGAACAACGCGGTATTGGTGGATTTGCCGGGAATTTATTCCCTTTCGCCCTATACGGCGGAAGAAGTGGTGACCCGTGACTTTATCGTCAAACAGAAACCGCAGGCGATTTTAAATATCGTCGACGCCACAAATATTGAACGAAATCTGTATCTGACCCTTCAGCTGATAGAATTGGAAACCCCGATCGTGATCGCGTTGAATATGATGGATGAGGTGCGCGCCTCCGGCAACTCGATCAATGTGGAAGAACTTTCGATGAGGCTGGGCGTTCCGGTGGTGCCGATTTCCGCCAGCAAAAAAGAGGGCATTGACGATTTAACCGATGCGCTGCAGCGCGTGCTGGAGCATCCCGTCAAACCGCAGAAAATCGATTTTTGTTCCGGTCCGGTGCATACCGCGATCCATTCGATGGCGCATTTGGTGGCGGACCAGGCGGCGGAAGCGGGAATTCCGCTTCGTTTCGCGGCGACCAAGCTTATCGAAGGGGACGACCTGATGGAACAGTCGCTCGGCCTTTCGGAAGCGCAGTGCCATGTACTTTCCCATATTGTTGAACAGATGGAAGAGGAACTCGGCACCGACCGGGAAGCGGCGCTGGCCGATATGCGCTATTATTACATCAGTACACTCTGTAAGGGCACCGTGGTCAAACGCCAGGAGACGACCGAGCAGCTTCGTTCCGAGAAAATTGACCGGTTGTTCACCCATAAATATCTGGGCATCCCGGTGTTTTTGGTTATCATGCTGGTGATCTTCTGGGTGACGTTTTCTTTGCTCGGCGCGCCGCTTCAGGATTTGCTCGATCGCGGCATCGGCGTGGTCGTTTCCTGGCTCAACGAACTGCTGATCAAAGAGGATGTTTCGCCGGTGTTGCAGTCGCTGGTGGTGGACGGCATTTGCGCCGGTGTGGGGAGTGTGCTTTCCTTTTTGCCCATCATTGTGCTGCTGTTTTTCTTTCTGTCTTTGCTGGAAGACAGCGGCTATATGGCGCGTGTGGCGTTTGTGATGGATAAGCTGCTGCGGAAAATCGGGCTGTCGGGACGGTCGTTTGTGCCGATGCTCATTGGTTTTGGATGTAGCGTGCCCGCCATTATGTCGGCGCGTACCCTTTCGAGTGAACGCGACCGGAAGATGACGATTTTGCTCACGCCGTTTATGTCCTGCAGTGCGAAGCTCCCGATCTATGGCATGATTACCGCGGCCTTTTTCCCGCAGCACGCCGCGTTGGTGATGATTTCGATTTACGCGCTGGGCATACTCGTGGCGGTGCTGTGCGGCCTGCTTTTGAAAGAGACGGCGTTTCGAGGCAATCCGGTGCCGTTTGTCATGGAATTGCCCGCCTATCGCGTGCCGTCGGCACAGAGCGTTTTGCTCCATATGTGGGAAAAAGCAAAAGATTTTCTGCATAAAGCCTTTACCGTGATCTTTTTGGCGTCGCTGGCCATTTGGTTTTTGCAGTCGTTTGATTTTGGCCTGCACTATTTGGAAGATTCTTCGCAAAGCATGCTCGCGGCGATTGGTTCGGCCATTGCGCCGGTGTTCGCGCCGCTGGGATTTGCGGATTGGCGTGCATCGACGGCACTGCTGACCGGTTTGACCGCGAAAGAAGCCGTGGTCAGCACGCTGACGGTGCTCACCGGAGCGGGCACGGACAGCGCTCTTTCGGCGGCGCTTCAGGCGATGTTTACTCCGCTGACCGCTTTCTCGTTCTAGGTCTGTACGGTGCTGTATATGCCTTGTGTGGCGGCCTTTGCGGCGGCGAGACGGGAACTTGGCACGGGACGTGCGGTGATAAACGCCGCATTTCAAACCGGAGTCGCCTATGTGGTGGCGCTGGTAATCTATCAGTGCGGACGACTTTTGCTTGGTGCGTAAAGAAAGGAGCGT
>CALXIC010000227.1 GCA_944388265.1 uncultured Clostridia bacterium
CATATTTTGCTTTTTCGCGCGACACCAACAGCTGTACATTCGGCATATCCAAATATAACAGTTCCTGCTGCATCGCCTCACAAAATCTTGCACCTGCTGCCATACGAACCTGGGAAAGTTCGTTTCCCAAGCGAATCACTTCTTTTTTCTGAGCAGCCAATTCTTCAGACAATGCCGTACGGCGATGATCCGCCACTCGAATCGTCGACAGTTCCTCTTCGATCCGTTTGGCATATGCCAAAACCTGTTCCAGCGTTTGTCCATATTTACGCTTCAATTCATCCAAATCCGCTGCACGCTGTTCTGCGGTTTCCAATTCTTCCGGCGTAAACTCCACCGTGGACAGCAAGCGTTCCATGGCTTGATGAACGTCGAATACTTCGCTGCGCAGTCCTTCAATCTGATCGGACAGCTGACGCACTTCATCATACTGCTTTGCGGTTACTGCCAAGACAGAAATGGCGTCGTCCAACAAATCAGTGCAGCCGCCATCCCCTTCTACACCATTTAAAAGTTCGCAGGCTTTTTGCAACGAACGGCGAAGTTTTTCTGCGCCATGCATGGTTTGCAGTCTTGTCCGCAGAATCTCATCTTCTCCTGGTTTTGGGTCGACTGCTGAAATTTCATCCAATTCATAGCTTAAGCGCTCTGCCAACTGTGCACGGTCTGCTTCTCCTGCGCGCAAATTATTCCATTCATTTCGAAGTTCTCGAAATTTGCGGTATGCATTCTGATAAGCTTCGCACAAAGCGGCATCATCTGCATAATGGTCCAATATTTCCAAATGGTTTTCTGCATTCAGAAGTTTTTGACTGTCATGCTGTCCGCAAATATTGAGTAAATTTGCAGTAAAAGTGCGCAGAAGCGTCAACGGAATCGGACGCCCCATCATTCGAGCGGTACTTTTTCCGTCTGCTGTAATTTCCCGCGAAAGATATAGCAATCCATCTTCCGGCGCATAACCGGCCTCCGTTAATTGCGATTGTAATCCTTCATCCAAATCACTAAACACCGCATTGACACGCGCTTTATCCGTACCGGTTCGTACAATTTCCTTACTCGCCCGTTCTCCCATGATCAGATGCATCGCATCAATTAAGATGGATTTTCCCGCTCCGGTTTCCCCAGTCATCACCGTCATACCGGATTCAAACGAAATCTGAGCGAATGCAATCACTGCCAGATTTTCAACATCCAATTCCAAAAGCACGCGCTCACCTCCTCATTCAAGCGACTTAAAGCGACGGATTCAACAGCAAATCATTGAGCGTATCCAGAAATTTTTTCGCTTTTTCTTCGGTGCGAAGAAGCACAAAAATCGTATCATCTCCGGCAATGGTTCCCACAACGCTGTCCCAGTCCATCTGGTCAATGATCGCACCCACAGCACTTCCCATTCCTGCCCGACACTTGATGACGGCAACATTTTGTGCATAATCCGTTTTAATCACGGCATCTGCCAATAACTGCTGAGAACGACTATTTTGCGGCATTTGATTGGTAACCGAATAGATATACTTACCACTGGATGAAAGACGTTTGGTCAGGTGCAGGCGTTTAATATCCCTCGAGATGGTCGCCTGCGTGACCACATAGCCTTCTTCTGCTAATTTTTCAATCAACCCGTCTTGCGTGGAGATTTCATTTTTGGAAATAATTTCTAAGATTTTCTGATGTCTGGACTGCTTCATAACCAATTCCTTTCCACACAAAACGACGGATTAAAGATTTTTCAATCCGCGCGTGATAAATTTTTCATTCAGTACTTCGTAAAACGGCTTACCGTCGATGTTTAGCAGCGTCGTCTTTTGAGCGGCACGCCGAATCGTAATCCGCATATTTTGCGACAGGGCAATCGCATCTTCTCCGTCAATAATCATAAACATTTCGCCATAAAAACCTTTATGGCGCGTAACGACCAATTCTTTTTCCGGACCAAACAAAATGGTGCGGTCAAACAGTGAATGCGGAGAAAGAGGCGTCATTGCAATGGCTTCCATCGAAGAATCAATGATAGGACCTCCTGCCGAAAGAGTATAGGCAGTCGATCCGGTTGGCGTTGCAAAAATCAGCCCATCCGATCGATACGAAATCACATCATGTCCTTCACAGGTAACATTCAGTTCCACCATCGAAGTCAGCATCCCGTGATTGATGACTACGTCATTGAGCGCCAAAAAATGACGGATATGCCCTGCGTCTTCCAGTTCCACATCCAAAAGCATGCGTTCTTCGGCGGTATAGTGACCGGTAATCAGATTTTGGAGTAAATCCAACTCCGTCGGTTCCAAGCCCGCAAGAAATCCCAAACGTCCGGCGTTCAAACCCAAAGTAGGCTTTTGTTCTTTGAGTGCAATTTTCGCCATATGGATGATGCTTCCGTCGCCGCCGATCACCAAAATCAAATCGCATTCTCTCATCCAGCGATCCACTTTTCCATAATGAACCCCAGGAATGTCGACGTGCCGGCGATGCTGTTCGCGCATCAAAACTGTGACAGAAAGCTCCAATAATTTTTGACACACCGCATGGGTGCATTCCACCGCATGCTTTTTTTCGAAATTAGGCATCAATAAAATTTTCATAATCATCCTTTGGCTGAAAGCGCCTGATGGGAAGCGGATACCAATGCGGAAATTTCTTCCGAGGAAACGGAATTTTGAGGATCGCTTTTCTCCAAATAATAGAGATATTCGATGTTTCCTTCCGGTCCTTTGATCGGACTATACGTCATTCCGTGCACCGCAAATCCGTGTTCCACGCAAAACGTATGAATCTTTTCACAAACTTCTCGATGAATCGATTCTTCGCGCACCACGCCTTTTTTCCCAACCTTTCCTTTTCCCGCTTCAAATTGCGGTTTGACCAAACAGACAACACGTCCATTCGGTTTCAGGAACTCATAAAGCACGGGAAGCACCAGCGTCAGAGAAATAAAGGATACGTCGATCGAGGCAAAATCAATCGCATCGGGTACCTGTTCGCTGGTGATATGACGAATGTTTGTGCGTTCCAAATTGACCACCCGCTCATCATTACGCAAGCTCCAAGCAAGCTGTCCGTATCCAACATCAATCGCATAGACCTTTTGGGCACCGTTTTGCAGCATGCAATCCGTAAAGCCGCCAGTCGAAGCACCAATGTCCATGCAAATACACTGATCCAACTGAAATTTCCAAAGCTGCATGGCTTTTTCCAATTTCAATCCTCCGCGGCTTACATAGCGCAAACCGCCTTCCCGTACAGTCAGCGGAGCATCTATCGGAATCAAATCCCCGGCTTTGTCACACTTTTCTTCGGCAATATAAACCAAACCCGCCATAATCAGCGCCTTTGCCTTTCACGGCTCGGCGCCAGCCCCCGTTCGGTCAGCAGGACATCCAAACGTTTTTTCTCAATTTTTTCCTTCATCTGCCGCCTCCTGCAAGAGAGATGTCAACGCCGCGGAGATTCCCGCTTCATCCAAATGATAACGCGTCAAAATTTGATCGGGAGACCCCTGTTTGACAAATTCCGAGGGGATCGCCAACACACGAAAAACGCCCCGAAAACCAGCTTCATACGAAGCACTGCGCAGCTGTTCGCCAATCCCGCCGATTTTTAAGCCTTCTTCGACAAACAAAACCAAGCGATAAGTTTTTACCAGTTGAATCACTTCTTCCGGCAAGGGATGAATACGCAGCAATTTCATCACCGAAACATTGGAATGATTTTTACATGCTTTTCTTACCATATCGCATTCTCTGCCATAGGTAATGACCAAACAGGATGCATTGGGTGCTTCCTGATAACAATAATCCTCTTCCAAAGAATGTGCGCAAAGCGTTGTCTGAGGTTTTTCAGCACCTCGCGGATAACGAAGAGCCACAACTCCTTTCGTTTGATACAGCGCACGGCGCAGATACAAGGCGACCTCTTCATACGTTTCGGGAGCATAAATGGTAGTGCCTGGAATGGATGAAAGAAAGATCGGATCAAATACCCCTTGATGGGTCTCCCCGTCTTCCCCAACAATACCGGCACGGTCGATGGCGAACACCACATGCTGTTCTTCAATCGCACAGTCGTGAATCAACTGATCGTACGCGCGCTGCAAAAACGAGGAATAAACCGCAAAAACGGGAAGCTTTCCCTGTGCAGATAAACCGGCGCAAAACGTCACCGCATGCTGTTCGGCGATTCCCACGTCAAAATAACGCGAAGGAAATTCCATTGAAAACGGATGCAATCCAGTGGCATGTTTCATGGCAGCCGTCACCGCACAAATGCGATCGTCTTCTTTGGCAAGTTCTACCAACGCATCTCCAAATGCCGAAGAAAACGATGGAGAAGGCATTTCTGATTTTAATCCGACCGCAGGATCAAACGGAGCCACTGCATGATAGGCCCCGGGATTCTTTTCCGCGAACGGATAACCGTGACCTTTTTGCGTGAATACATGGATGAGCAGTGGTCCACGGTACTCTTTCGCCGCTTCTAATGTCGGCAATAACTCCGCAAACGAATGCCCATTGATCGGTCCCAGATATTCAAATCCCAGCTCTTCAAAGAAGGTGGAATGATAGATTACCTGTTTTAATCTGGACTTGGAAGAAGTTAAGATTCGTTCCAAAGGTTCTCCAGCGACCGGTATATGCGCCAACGTACGATGTACCAATTTCTTAAACCGATGATACCCACGTTTGGAACGAACCTGCGAAAGATACTGCGCAAACGATCCCACATTTTTAGAAATAGACATATTATTGTGATTCAAAATCACAATAATATTGGCATCGCTTTGACCGGCGTTGTCAAGTGCCTCATACACCATGCCGCCGGTAAAGGATCCATCGCCGATCACCGTAATGGCATGATGATCGGAACCGCTTAATTTCAGCGCTTCTGCAATGCCAAATGCCGCAGACACTGTATTAGAACTGTGTCCGCTTAAAAAAGCATCGTGAATACTTTCGTGCTGTTTTGGAAAACCGGAAAGTCCGTCCTGCTTGCGCAAACGATCAAACCGATCCTTTCGTCCGGTCAAAATTTTATGGGTATAACTTTGATGACCAACATCCCACAGCAACCGGTCATCCGGAGAAGAAAAGACATAATGCAAAGCAATGGTCAGTTCGACAACACCTAAATTGGAAGCCAAATGTCCTCCGGTTTTAGAAACCGAATCAATTAAAAAACGCCGCACTTCCTCGGCCAGTTGCGGGAGTTGATCGGGAGTAAGTTTCTTGAGATCATCCGGAGATTGGATGGAAGATAAAAGTGATTTCATAAAAATGCGGTAGCGCACCTTCCCCCTTTCGATCAATAATCATTGAGGAATAATCATGGCAAGCAAAATACCAAGCAAAGCACCTGCAAGCACCTCAAGAGGAGTATGGCCAAGAGATTCCTTTAACATATCATCAAATAATTTATTTTTACTGCTGATTACATTCAAACGCTTTGCCTGTTCACCGGCAGCACGGCGCACACCGGTCGCATCATACATGACAACCGATGCAAATAAAAAAGCTAAGGCAAACAGAGGATCACCGACGCCCACGGTTTTTGCCACGGCAATCGCCATGCCGCAAACCGCGGCAGAATGCGCAGAGGGCATGCCTCCGGCTCCGGTCAGCCGCTCCACATCAAAACGATGGGTGGTAATGAGCACCGTAATCGTTTTAATCAGCTGTGCGATCAACCATCCGGATACGGCAACAACCAACACGTAATTATGCAGCAAAGCCTGGATCGTTCCCATAACTTCGTTCCTTCCTTAATGGTCGCGTGAAAGCAACTGTTCGGTGAGCTGATGGAGAAAATCACAATCCGCATAAGAATCTGCAATCTCCAACGCCCGTTTGGTGTATTCTTCAGCCAATTCTTTGGTTTTATCCAGTCCAAACAATGTGATAAAGGTGGTTTTTTCCTGTTCTTCATCACTGCCAATCGGTTTTCCCAATAAAGCTTCCGAACCGGTAACGTCTAAAATATCATCCACCAACTGGAATGCCAATCCCAAATTGCGGCCATATTCTGCGGCCAAAGCAACCGCTTCTCCTGTTTTCCCGGCTGCCAAAGTACCCATGGTGCACGCCGCTTCAATCAATGCGCCTGTTTTTAACTCGTGCATCTGGGAAAGCGCTTCGGGCGTTACTTCCAATGATTTTCCTTCCATGGACAAATCCAAAACCTGGCCGCCGATCATTCCGTCCACACCAGCGAATTTCGACAGTGCTTGGATACAAGCAATCGCGGCTTTGGGATCTTTATCTGCCAACGAAGATTCTGAAGCAACCTGAAACGCCTTCGTCAGCAGGGCATCTCCAGCAAGAAGCGCTGTCGCTTCATCGAATTGCTTGTGACAAGACGGTTTTCCTCGGCGAAGGTCGTCGTCATCCATGCAAGGAAGATCATCATGAATCAGCGAATAGCAATGAATCATTTCCAACGCAGCCGCAAACGGAAGGGCATCCTGCACCATACCGCCATGGATGCGGCAAAACTCCAGCGTTAATATCGGACGAATCCGCTTTCCCGCATTCATCGCGGAATACCGCATGGCTTGGATCAACACATTGTACGGCTGATCGGATTCTTTTAAAAACTCATTCATCGCCGTTTCAATCAGTACGCGATATTCATTCATTCGACTCATCCGGTTGATCCTCCTTTTGCAGTTGTGTCAATTTTAAACGGGCTTGTTCCAATTCCTTTGCGCATCCGGCGTAAAGACCAATCCCTTTTTCATAATATTTCAAGGATTCTTCCAAAGAGAGATCCCCATTTTCCAATTTTTCCAACACTGTTTCCAATTCTTTCAGTGCGGTTTCAAACGATTTTTGTCTCATATTGATCGGTCTCCTCCCAGGAAAGAACAGAAGAACGCACAACGGCGCCAGCCAAGGTTGTTTCCAGTATATTTCCTTCTTGCAATGACTTCGTGTTGGTGACGATTTTTCCGTCACAGGTGGTGATGCTATATCCGCGCGTCAGCACTTTTAACGGGCTCAAGGCCTCGAGCAAAGAACCCATTTGACGAAGTTTCCACTCACGATGCTCCAAATGCGCCGTCAAATTTTGATTCAAACGCTCCTTTTTTTGCAGCAATTCCTGTTCCAGATGCAAAATCTTCTGTTCAGGAGATGCTTGCCGCAGCCGAACACCATAAGAGGCCAACAACTGACTTTGACGCATCATCTGTTGACTCGGGGATGATTGCTGAAGGCGCTTTTTCATGCGTTCCAACTGCAAAGAGGCTTCTTCCAGCCGTTCTTCTACAGCCGTATCCAAGCGAATGGCATAGGTCTCGAGCTGTTCTCTGATTTGAACGACATCCGGCGCACAAAGTTCGGCAGCCGCAGACGGCGTGGGAGCACGCAGATCCGCTACAAAGTCTGCAATTGTAAAATCCACTTCATGTCCAACGGCACTGATGACCGGCACGGGACAATCCAAAATGGCTTTGGCCACCACTTCTTCGTTAAAGCACCACAAATCTTCCATCGAACCGCCGCCGCGTCCGACAATCAAAACATCAAGAGACGCCTTTGCTGCACGACCAATTGCCAGTGCAATGGATTCCGCGGCCTGATTTCCCTGCACCAAGGTGTCAAACAAGACCACCTCGCCCAAGGGATAGCGCCGGGACAGGATGTTGAGAATATCCTGTAAAGCAGCACCGGTTTTCGAGGTCACTACACCGATCCGGCGCGGAAAGGCTGGAAGCGGGCGCTTCCTTGCCGGATCAAACCAGCCGAGCGCCTCCAGCTTTTGTTTTCTCTGCTCAAACGCCATCGCGAGTGCGCCGATTCCTTCCGGCTGCAGCCGTTCGCAATAAAGCTGTACCGAACCGTCGCGTTCATACAAACGCACCGATCCGGTAGCAAGTACACTCATTCCGTTCTCCGGCTGAAACTGAAGCTTCACCGCGTGACTGCGAAACATCACCGCACGAATCGAAGAACGGCTGTCCTTTAAACTAAAGTACAGATGTCCGGACGCAAAATGATCGGTAAAATTGGAGATCTCCCCGCGCAAAGTGACGCGACGAAGCACCGTTTGTCCTTCCAACAGCGTTTTGACATATTGATTTAACTGAGAGACCTGAAGCACTTGTTCCATCGTTTACAACCAACCCAATTTCCGTGCAGCCAAAATACAAACGCCGGCACTATTGTCCGCGGAATAACGCGGTTTGGCAAAATACGCATCAAACCGGCTTTCCAACGCTTTTCGAATGATTTGATTGGACATCACCCCGCCGGCATAAACAACCGGACGCGGTCCATACGCATCGATCAATGCTTTCGTCATAGAAGAAATGGTTTCCTGAACCGTCAAAAGGCAAAATTTTGCCAAATAGGCGTCCGATTTTCCTTGCTTCTTTTTTTGCTCGCACTGATTTTGAAGTCCGGACAAGCAGCAATCCAAGCCCTTCATCGTCGGACGCACGGATATTTTCTCCGTACACTGCAAAGCCAGTTCCTCCAATGCGGGGCCGCATGGAAAGGAAAGTCCCAGCAGCACGCCCAACCGGTCAATCACCTGACCGGCATGCAGATCCAACGTCTTGGATAAGAGCGTCAAGTTCATCTGATCCTTACCGGGAGCAGCCAGCAAAGCCTCCGTTGTCCCACCGGACACATGAAAAGCGTAACATTCCTGTTCCAATAGATCCAGCCGTCCGGCGGAAAAAAGCGCCGCTGCCACATGCCCTTCCTGATGGGAACACTCCACCATCGGAATCCCCAAAGCAGCACTGAGTACCTGTGCTGTCATTTGTCCCACTAAAAAACAAGGCATGTACGACCCCTCTACCGGACGGGGACGAACCGAAACGCCGACTGCATCAGGCCGCACGTTCGCTTGCTCAAACAGCTTTTGAGCAAGCGCGCCAAGCTGTTTCACATGGAGAAACACTGCATCGCTTTGACGAAGTCCGCAAGCATGCTCTTTGACAGGAAGCAGCTGCTTTTCCATCGTCATTTCATGAGTATCCGTATTATACAGCGCGATCGAGGTCGTATAATTGCTGGTATCGATGCCGCAGACAATCATTGTTTCCGCGCTTTCGCCGCCGAAGCAAGCACGCCGTTGACAAATCCGACTTCTTCTTTCATGGCGTAAGCTTCCGTTAATTTTACTGCTTCACTGATTGCAACATCGGCATCGACATCGTCGCAGTAATCCATTTCATAAAGCGCCAAACGAAGAGCAGCCAGTGCCACCTTGGAAATACGTGCAACCGTCCAGCCGGTCAAATGCTGCTGAATGCAGGCGTCCAGTTCTTCTCTTTTTTCATATACATTGCGAAACAACATCTCGGAGCGGGCATCCAGTTCAAACAGCCCGCAGCCCAGTTCTTCACATTCTTTTGCCGTTTGAAGAGTCTCTTCTGCCGATTCTCCCGTCATAATCGATTCAAAAATCAACAAAAAAGCGGCCTCTCTCGATTCGTGTCTTTTCATAATTTCTCCTTAATACTTCTGTGATTCGTCTGCTGCTACGTCTTGAATATGCACATTTACGCGGGAAACTGCAATCCCCGTCATATCCTGTACCATGCTCTTTACCTTTTTTTGAATTTCTTCCGAAGTGCGCTGAATGTTGCAGCGGGTATTCAAAACGACATAAATGTCCATCATCGCCACTTGATCTTCTGTGGAGAGAACAACCGATTTCGATCCGCCTGCGGTCTTCGCCGAAATTGGTGCGGTACCCATCAACGCGACACCTTTCACTTCACGCACGACCGTTTCCGCAATGGTTGCAATGACATGGTCAGAAATGTTCAGATTGCCATGAATGGTTTTCGGTTCCATTTGCATACGATTCAACTCCTATCTGCAAAAGCAATTCTGCGCAGATGCGCAAAGAAACTATGCATATCTCTGTATATTATACCATCATTCCCCACAAGAAACAAGTGGCACAGATAAATCTGTGCCACTTTCAGAATTCTTTCCTCATCCATTGGATCTCGTACAGAATCGATCCATTTTAGGAAGGATTTTTACAAAAGCTTTTCCTTTACCTTCTTCACCAGTTCATAAAGGGATTTTTCAGCGTTTTCACCTTCGGATGCAATCAATTCTTCCACCGCAAAATCGATCAAAACACCGTCGACCGAAGAACAAACATCCATCGATTCAATGTCCGAAGCAATCGAACATCCTGCAACAACTGGTACATCCGTGACTTCTTTTGCCGCTTGCACCATAGACGCTGCATCCTGATATTCCGAAGAGGTGACCAGATACAAAAATCCTTCTGCATTTGCAGCGATTGTTTGCATGCGTTCATTCGATGCCGGAGCCAAATAAGAAATCACTTTTACATCATAGCGGTTCGCCGCTTCTTTGGTTTCCGCCTGTTCTTCAAACGGCATATCCGGAACCTGCACCGCCAAAATCCCCGCTTCTTTACATCTGGAAAAGAAACGTTCATAGCCATATTTATAAATGGTATTCAAATAACAGTACAAACAAATGGGAAGATCCGTCTTTTGACGAAGATGCAAAAGCATCTCAAACATACGGTCGGTGGTGCAGCCATTGGCAAGTGCCCGCAGATTCGATTCCTGAATCACAGAACCTTCTGCGATCGGGTCGGAAAACGGAATGCCCAAAAGCAGCAGATCCATGCCCGCTTGTTCCATCGTCAAAATGTAATCTTCTGTTTTATCCAAAGAGGGATCTCCCGCCGTCAAAAAGGCGAGCAATGCTTTTTGATTTTGAAATACCGATTCCATCTTATTCATTGATATCCACCCCTCTGTATCGTGCAATCGCCGCACAGTCTTTGTCGCCGCGTCCCGACAAACAGCAAATGATTACCTGATCTTTGCGCATCGTCGGAGCAAGCTTTCTCACATGCGCCACAGCATGCGCACTTTCAATCGCACAAATAATGCCTTCCGTTCTTGCCAGATATTCAAAGGCATCCACCGCTTCATCGTCTGTTACCGGTACATATTCTGCACGCCCAATATCATACAGATGGGCATGTTCTGGACCCACGCCCGGATAATCCAGTCCTGCCGAAATGGAATAAACCGGCGCAATCTGGCCAAATTCGTCCTGGCAAAAATAAGAACGCATCCCATGAAATACACCAAGCGAACCGGTCGAAATAGTTGCCGCGGTTTCTTTGGTATGAATGCCGTGACCTGCTGCTTCACAACCGATCAATTTGACCGATTCATCGGGAATGAAGTGATAAAACATCCCCATTGCATTGGAACCGCCGCCGACACAAGCCATGACAACATCCGGCAAACGCCCTTCTTTTTCGAGGATTTGTTCGCGTGCTTCTTTGGAAATCACACTTTGGAAATCACGCACAATCGTGGGAAACGGATGCGGACCCATGACCGAACCAATCACATAATGGGTGTCGCTCATGCGAGAAACCCATTCGCGGAAAGCTTCATTGACCGCATCTTTTAACGTCGCCGTTCCGCTGGTGACTTTATGCACTTTTGCGCCCAAAAGCTCCATACGGTAAACGTTCAGCGCCTGGCGGTCGGTATCCACCTTGCCCATGAAGATTTCGCATTCCAAGCCCATCAGTGCCGCCGCAGTCGCTGTGGCAACCCCATGCTGTCCGGCGCCCGTTTCGGCAATGACGCGGGTTTTGCCCATCTTTTTTGCCAAGAGGCACTGTCCCAATACGTTGTTGATTTTGTGTGCCCCGGTATGATTCAAATCTTCGCGTTTGAAATAAATCTTTGCGCCGCCCAAATCGTTGGTCATCTTTTCCGCATAGTAAAGCAGCGACGGACGGTTGGCATATTCCCGAAAGAGCGTATCCAGTTCTTTTACAAATTCCGGGTCGTCTTTATAATGATTGTATGCTTCTTCCAAATGATGAATTTCGCTCATCAAAACTTCGGGCACATACTGCCCGCCATGAATACCAAATCTTCCGTCTGACATTTCCATTACTCCTTGTATCCATCATTGCAAAAACTTTACTTCGCGACCGTTTTTGAACAAAACAAAAAGTCCTTGACAACAATCGAAATTGTTGTCAAGGACGAGTAAACGATACCCGCGGTGCCACCTTGTTTTGTGTTTCACACGCTCAGCGAAATACGAACATATTTCCGGGAGGTAACGACTCCCTCAACGTTGCGGAATACTCAGCATTTGCCTTTGACCGCACCCTCCGTGGTCCATTTGATACAATGCGTTCGGCACGGCTCTCAGCTGCCCGTACTCTCTGTGCGTGCACTTGTATTTTGATCTCCACATCAACGGTTTCATCAATTTTCTTTATTATAGAACCATTCGTTTGGTTTGTCAAGCGGCATTCCCGTCATTCGCCGACGATATGCCCCTGCGCGCGAATGACATCGACGACACGTTTGACATAACGTTTGCAGTCTTCCTGATTTTCCGCTTCCACCATCACACGAATGACCGGTTCTGTTCCCGATTCACGAACCAAGATGCGGCCGTTGCTGCCGAGATCCCGTTCGACTTCCTGTACAGCGGCCTGTACCAAAGGATCGTTTTTCGCTTCCGGTTTACTCTTGACTCGCACATTCTGCAAAAGCTGCGGATAAATTTTCACAGGTTCCGCCAGTTTGGAGAGGGTGGTCTTGCGTTCCAAAATGACTTCCATCATCTTGATCGCCGTCAGAATCCCGTCGCCAGTGGAGGCATATTTGCTGAAAATGATGTGTCCGGACTGTTCCCCACCGATGCGGTGTCCGTTTTGCATCATATTTTCGTAAACGTACTTATCCCCCACCTGGGTCTTTTCGTAATCGATTCCAATAGCATCGAACGCTTTGTATAGACCAAAATTGGACATTACCGTCGTCACAACGGTGTTGTTAACCAGTTTTCCGCGTTCTTTCATGTAGCGGCCGTAGATATACAAAATCAAGTCGCCATCCACGACATTACCGTTTTCATCCACCGCAAGACAACGGTCGGCATCGCCGTCAAAAGCGAATCCGACATCGAGTCCTTTTTCTTTGACAAACGCCTGTAACGATTCAATATGCGTGGATCCGCAGTTGGTATTGATATTCGTACCGTCCGGCTGTGCATGAATGACATAGGTTTTTGCGCCCAATGCATCAAAAACGCTTTTTGCAATCATCCAGGCGCTGCCATTGGCGCAATCCAACCCCACGCGCATCCCGCGATACGAACGGGTAGCAAGCGAAATCAAATATCCGATATAACGGTTGCGCCCAGCCGCATAGTCAATGGTGCAGCCAATCTCTTCACGAACGGCATAAGGCAGATCTTCCCCTTCCACTCCAAGAGAAGCGAGGTCTCCGTCCAGATAAGCTTCAATCTTTAAGATGGTTTCCTCATCCATCTTTTCCCCGCGGGCGTTGATCAGCTTGATGCCGTTGTCGTAATAGGGATTGTGGCTTGCAGAAATCATGATTCCGCAATCGAAATCTTCTTCCGTGCGAACCACATAAGAAATGCTGGGTGTGGTCGTCACATGCAAAAGATAAACATCTGCCCCGGAAGCAGTCAAGCCTGCAACCAGCGCATATTCAAACATGTAGCTGGAACGGCGAGTATCTTTCCCGATGACCACACGGCATTTACTGCCTTTTTGTGCGGAATAATACCATCCAATGAAACGGCCGACGCGATAGGCATGCTCCACCGTTAATGTAACATTGGCTTCTCCACGAAAGCCGTCTGTACCAAAATATTTTCCCATAATTGTCTTCTTCTTTCTGTAAAAATGCTAAAATCATTGCGAATCATGTGTTTACAGGATTGCTGCGGAATAAATGTCAACAGCAATCCTGCTCATTTGTATACTGTTATGATTATATCACAAGTTTTAGCAAAATATGTGAACGTCTTGAAAATATGATTTACAGATTCGGCAAGAGTCCCTGTTCCAGCATCTTTTGTGCGGCAAGCAAAATACCGACGCGGCCGGTATGATAGGTTAACCCGCCCTGCAGCCATACCGCATACGGTTCACGCATCGGTCCGTCCGCAGAGAGTTCAATGGAAGATCCCATCGTGAAAGCACCTGCCGCCATCACAACCGGATCATCATAGCCTGGCATTGCCCAAGCTTCCGGTTTTACAAAAGAATCCACCGGAGAACCCTGCTGAATGCCCTGACAAAATGCCAGCATGCGATCGCCCGACCCCAGCACCAGTGCGGCAATCAAATCGGTGCGTTTGGCGTCATAGGACGGATAAGAGGTAAAGCCCAACAGTTCAAACAACCGAAGTGCAAAAATATTGGTTTTTACTGCGTTGCAGACAACTGAGGGGGCAAAGAAAAAGCCCATAAACATACCGCGGTTTTGATCGAGCGTACAGCCTTCATCTTTGCCAACACCCACTACCGTCAAACGATAGGAGCAAAGTTCGACGTATTTGGCCTTGCCGGCGATATAGCCGCCAGTCGCCGCAATACCGCCGCCCGCATTTTTGATGAGTGAACCCACCATCAAATCGGCGCCAACTTCGGTCGGTTCCTTTTTCTCGACAAATTCGCCGTAGCAGTTGTCCACGACCACAATAGCTTCGGGATTGACCGAACGCACGGTTTGAATGATGCGTTCAATCTCATCGATGCAAAGGGATTCGCGCAGCGAATACCCCCGCGAACGCTGAATGTACGCCACCTTGCAGCCCGGGCATTTTTCGCGGATGCCGTCAAAGTCGACGGTGCCTTCCGGCGTCAAATCCACCTGATCGTAGGAAATGCCGTAATCCTTCAAAGAGCCGTTTCCCTCTCCGCGAAGACCGATGACTTCCTCCATCGTATCGTAGGGCTGACCGGTCAGCGATACCATCCGGTCGCCGGTGCGTAAAACACCAAACAGCGCCACCGCAAGCGCATGCGTGCCGGATACAAAATTGTGCCGCACCAATGCATCTTCGGTGCGAAATACTTTTGCGTACACTTCATCCAGCTTATCTCGTCCGGAATCGCCGTAACCATAACCGGTCGTGCTTTTAAAATGACTGTCGCTGACGCGGCACTCCATGAATGCCGCCAGCACCTTTTCTTCGTTATATGCCGCAATTTCATCCATGCGGGCAAACGGTTCTTTGCAATCGATTTCCGCCTGTTTTGCCAGCGCAAGCAAACGGTCATCGATGGTAAAATGATCCATCATTTGTCTCTAAATCCTCTTCATTCATTTGTCATTGCTTGTGCCAAAAGGGGAAGCAATGCTCTTGCAGCGTCAATATCTTTTTGGCAAACGACCACGTTCGGCGAATGCAGATAACGAGCGGGCACACTCAACGCCATCGTTAAAATGCCGCCATTTGCCCGATGAATCGCGCCGGAATCGTTTCCGCCGGCGACCGTCGTCTTTGTCTGGCACATGATGCCGTGATCCGACGCCAATTTCAGCGTTTTGCGATACCATACCGGAGGATAAATCGTGCCGCGATCCATAAATCCGGCAACGACGCCTTTCCCCAAACGACAGCATTGTTTTTCGTCCGAAACGCCGGGAATATCAGCAGCTGTGGTGCATTCCAGCACAATCGCCGCATCGGGTGCGACCGATTCTGCTGCGGCAGTTGCGCCGCGCAGGCCGACTTCTTCCTGTACCGTGAAAACCCCGGTCACCTCATAAGGATAATCACTTTTCAAAAATTCGATCAAAAGCGCGCAGCCAATGCGGTCATCCAGCGCTTTCCCTTTCAAATATCCATGACCGAATGCGCGGCATTCGCCCAAAAACACTACAGGATCTCCCGGCATCGCAATCGTCTCCGCTTCTTCTTTGGAAGAAGCGCCGACATCCAGAAACATATCTTCCACTGCAACCGATTTTCCGCGTTCATCCGCCGTCTGCTGGTGCATGGCTTTGGTTCCAATGACGCCCCTGTGCCCGGTTTTGGGAAGATAAACCGAACGGCCAAGAATCACACGCCGGTCAATTCCGCCAACCGTGGTGAATTTCAAATATCCTTCTTCGGTAATATGCGTCACAATCAAGCCCACTTCATCCATATG